>JAYTLG010000165.1:0-12939 GCA_043729555.1 Cytophaga sp. | reverse complement strand
CACTCATGTGCATCAGCACCATCCTTACGTGTTTTATGTACCAATTTTACGGCATATTCAATCACATTGTCAGGCACAGGCACTCTTCGCACCAATTGCTGATATTCAAGTATCTTCTGTGCATCAATGATTGTATTTAATTTTGTTACAATACCTGATGTTGTACTTTTTACAATTGCTACTTCAGATGCATAGTCTGGGTAATCTAAAATAAGATTAAACATAAATCGATCCAACTGTGCTTCTGGCAATGGATACGTACCTTCTTGTTCAATTGGATTTTGGGTTGCCAATACAAAAAAGGGTTTTTCCAAAGGATATGTATGACCTGCAACTGTAACAGAATACTCTTGCATGGCTTCAAGCAAAGCAGCTTGCGTTTTGGGCGGCGTTCGATTTATCTCATCCGCCAACACAATGTTTGCAAAAATTGCACCTTTATTAAAAACAAAATTTCTATTTGAATCTAATGTTTCTGAACCCAAAATATCACTCGGCATTAAATCGGGTGTAAATTGAATACGTTTGAAACTAAGATTTAACGTAGTACCAATTGTGTTAATCAAAAGTGTTTTGGCCAAACCAGGTACGCCTACTAATAAACAATGGCCTTGACAAAAAACAGCGGTCAGCACTTGACGAATTGTTTCGTCTTGACCTATAATTACTTTTTTTATTTCAGAAAAAAGTTGTTGAAAATCGGCATTCATTTCATTTGCCAAATCAACATCATTCTTAATTTGTGTCATACGTATACTTATTGGGTAATCATAATTTCACATTGTTTATAATCTTCGTCGATATCAATATATACCTGAGACTTCGTTTTGTCAAACCATGCGTTTACTGCATTGTTTCGTTTTTCTTCTAAGGCAGCAGCATATATTTTTTGATAATCGTCTTTCAAGTTTGCTTGGTGTGCGGGTATTTTTTTAAAGTAAAATAAAATACGAACAGCCTCTGTACCATCTTGCATCGTAAACGTTGTGGGCATGGATATTTGCCCAACCTGCATCGTATCTATTACAAAGAAAACTGCTGGTTGCAAATCTTCTTGTGCAATTCTCGTACTCCCTGTTTCAACGTCTGTAAACATGCCACCACTAAACGCAGTTTCTTTATCTGCCGAATACAGTTTGGCAGCTCTTGAAAACGAGATACTATCTTTGATAATCTCGATTCGAAGAGAATCTAAAAACTGTGACGGATAAATTAAATCTTTCGAAGATGCTTCTGCCTTAATTAAAATATGTCGCGTATTATATTCTTCGCCTCTACGCTCAATCAATTGGATAATGTGAAAACCAAATTGAGTTTCTACTACCCCTGATGTTTGACCAGGCATGAGCTTTGCTGCCGCAGCTTCATACTCGGGCACCAATTCGCCTTTTTTAAAGAATCCAATTTCACCACAATTTTTGGCAGACACTGGATCCTGAGAAAATTGTTTTGCAAGCCTACAAAAATCTTCGCCATTTGCAATACGTGCACGTACTTCTTCCAAACGTTGTTTGAATTTTAATTGATCGTTGCGATTTACTTCTGGCAAACGTACAATCTGACCTATCTCTACTTCAGATGAAAAGTAAGGCAATGAATCTATAGGCAATGTTTTAAAAAATTTCTTAACATCATTTGGCGTAATAATAACGCTAGAAGTAATATTGTCTTGCATTTTTTGAGTCACCATTTGATCTCTAATCTGCGGATACAATTCTTCTTTTAATTGATCGAGACTTTTGTTGTAATAACTTTCTAATTTAGAAACAGTCCCAAATTGTTGAATGAAATAATCCATTCTACGATCTATTTGATCATAAATAATTTGCCTATCCACCGTTACCGAATCCATCACGGCACGTGCCAACATCATTTTGTTAATCACCAACGATTCCAACACACGGCATTTTACATCATCAGATGTTAGCATCTGCTGAGCTTCTGGACTACGCATAAATTGAAGATAGGAAATCTCAACTTCAGACTTCAACACAATCTGATTGTCAACTTTTGCTACAATCTTATCTACGACCTGTTGAGCAAAAGCAAGCGGACAACTTGAACTGACTAGTACAAAAAGGGAAATGATTCTTAAAAGCATGTAATTGGGTGCTATTTCAATACTGTAAATATATTTATAAACGCTGGCTTGTCCTAATACTGTATGTTAATCTGCGACAAAGGCGAATTAATAGCGTTTGCAATCTGTCAAATAAATTAAAAAAAGGGCCTAAGCCCTTTTTTTAATTTATTTGACAAGTTTCTGAAGTTCGACCTCGCTTACAACAACAGGATACTTTTTTCTCAATTCGCTTATCCATTGACTTTCTAAATATCCTTGATAATCAGATATTACCATACCTCTAGATTCTTCAAATGTTTTATTTCTAGGCTGATCTACACGATCAATAACAACCATATAGAAACGATTGTTATGTTCAAATGTATAATTACCAACCGCCCATGTACATTTATTAATCAACTCATTTTCATTTTGATTAAACATGCCTTCTGTCTCCTGAAGCATTAAAGGTGTTTTTGCATTGTACATGTTTTCCAAATATTTTTTGGAGCCTGTGTACAATTGAATACTTGCAAAACGATCTGCTTGGCGTTGTGCTTCAGTTTTACGGGCTGGTGCAGTTGAACTTGTTGTAAATAAAATACGGTCCGTTTTAATTCCTGCTTTTATGAAAAATGCTTGAATAGAATCTTTGCGATGCATAAGTACAGATGCATGTTCGTAGTGCTCTTTGCTTACATGTATTACAAGCGAATAGTTCATATCCTTACGCAACAATTGGAGTGCTTTATCAAGTTGATTCTTACCGGCTTTATTTATGCTTGTGGCATTTTTATCGTAACTAACATTATCAAATGCATGTTCTTTAACCAAGTATGAACTTGATTTAAAATCGACAGCCGCTTTATCTAAGGTACTCTTATCGGACGCACTCAGTATATATGCATGCGCACGATTACCCCATGTGTACTTCGTTGTATTTTGGTTGTAATAGGCTCTTAAGCCCGCAGTGTCTGTAGACGCTTTATTCCAAACTTTTTCTTCCATCATTTGAAACAATAAAATACCATCGTGATATTCTTTTAATAACATTCTGTAGTCAACATATTTATCAGCCAAATGAGCTTCTTCATAAGCAATCAAACTTTGATTCACAAAATTGGTATACAACACGTTTTTCATGTATGCTTGCGGCGAAGTATTTTTAACGATACGTTGATTTTCAAATACAAATGCTAAAAAATTTTCGACAGTATATTTTTGATCTTGAATTGTAAATATGGCCATTCTATTTTTATCGCTCTGCTGGAATGTCCAATTACCAATCAACAAGCTACTATCTGCTTTAGCAATCGCATGATCAAGACCTTTCGCATTTTCAACAAACTTATTGTCCGTCTTCAATCGTACAATCAACATCTTCTTATTCAAATCTGAACGAGAATCTTTTGTAACTTTTGCACGAATACTTGGCTCAAGTTCTTCGAACGTACCCAACGGTTTGCTCTCCAACAATTTAATTATATGCCAGCCGTAAGGAGTCTGCAAGGGCTGTGTATATTGACCTGGCGTCTGAAGTGTAAATGCTGCATTTTCAAATGCAGGAATCATTTTACCTGTAGAAAACCATTGCAATTCTCCACCTTTGTTTTTTGTATTCACATCATCCGAAAATTCATTGCACAAGACCTCCCAATTGTCGCCAGCTTGTAAGCTTTTGTAGATGCCATCTATTTTACTTTTAGCGCCAATAGAATCTTCAACACTCATTCCTTGGCTATAACGCGCCATAATGTGTGCAACATGGATCTGCCCTTGAGAAGGTCTACAATCAACAACTTTAATTAAATGATATCCAAATTTTGTTCGAACAGGTTTTGAAACGCTGCCGACTTTTGTATTATAAGCGGCTTCTTCAAATTCATACACCATTGATAAAGCTGTAAAATATCCTAAATCACCTTTGTTCGATTTTGCAGATGGGTCTTCAGAATATTGCATCGCTAAACTCCCAAAGTCTTCGCCCTTGGCTGCACGGTCTTTTAGTGACAATAATTTATTATAAGCAATCAATGTATCTTTAGGGTCTGCATCAAGCGGACACATAATTAAGATGTGACTTGCTCGAATCTCTTCTTTCATTCGGTCGTATGCTTGCTTAACAAGCATCTCTGTAACACCTTTCTCTGTAAGATAGGGTTGTGCTAATTGCTTTTGATAGCCTGCCAACTCTAACTTGAACGCTTGTGTTGTATCTAAACCCAACGATTCTGCTTCGATAACACGCAATTTAAACTTGGTATATAATTGCAAATATTCATCCAAGCTTGCCTTTGTATATGCATCCGCACTTTTGCCGTTATTTTTATCATATACATATTTAAAATCTTCTGACGATATACTGTCAGAGCCTATTGTAAGTATGATAGGTTTAGGAATGGCTTGATTATTTTTTTTAGATGCAGTAGTTGCAGACTTTTCAGTTACACAACTGTAGATTAGCAAACTTGATACTGATGTTGCTAAAACCCATATAGGTAATCTCATAAAATAAATTTATATTAAATATAACAGCAGAATGTAAACTCAACACATTGAGTTTAAAAGTGAATTTCAATACAAATTAGGTGTTTTTTGCTAAGGAAAAAAGCGCTTAGACAAACTTTAGCGATTTGCGCAATAATAAAACAGTATAAGGCTCCGATCTTGAAATTTCAATCGAATCCATTATTTTTTTAACCAAAAGTAAGCCAATCCCTCCCTTGCGCTTTTCTGCTATCAACTTATGAATATCAGGCGATTCATGGGTATTGATATCGTAAAAAGCTCCGGTATCGCGAATTAAAAAAGTAAAATCGTTGTTATTATTCTCAATTTCCAATTCTATATTGTTAAAAGCTTCGCCAGAATTGGCTGGTGAATGTAAAATTCTATTCGCACATACCTCATCTACTGCTAGTACAATCATGTTGATTTCAGGATCGGGCACAGACATTTTCTGAAGAGTTGCGCTCACAAAATCGCGCACAGCCTTCAAATTTTGAGGATCTCGAACTATTTTAATTTTATTATTCAAGTAATTAACCAATTGTTTTTGCTTCTTCTTTTGTACCTGCAATTGTGATAAGCTCATCTAAACCTAATATTTGAAATACATTTTTCACTTTTTCACTTAGATGACACAATATCATTGAGATATTTTTTTCTTGGAAATCATGAATATACGACATGAAAACACCTAGGCCCGCTGAAGATATATATTCTAATGCAGAACAATCAACAATGATTTTAGATTCACCTTTCGCAACAGCTTCTTCGATAGCCTGATCCAGCTGTATGCTAGAGCTTGCGTCTAAATCGCCTTCAATACCAATAACATGGTATTCATTTTCCTTGAGTGTTGTTATACGCATAATGACCAATTAAGATATATTAATGTATTAAAATATTTTATTATTAACTAAATTTCATGATTAGTAATGTACAATCATCCTCAAATTGGGTGCTTCCACTAAAGTGTTGTACATTTTCAATAATAGTATCTATTATTTGTCTAGGGGTATTTTTGCCGTTCTCTAAGCTTAACTGCCTAAGCCTTTCATAGCCATACTCATCCCGCACAGCATTATGCGCTTCAACCAAGCCATCGGTATATAAAACCAGTACATCACCACTACTATACGACAATGTGTATTTTAAAATATGCTTTTCATAGGTTCCATTTCTACTTAAACCAAGTCCTAACCCTTTGCCGTCTAAGAAAGATGCTTCCGTTGTTCCTTTATTTATAATGATAGCGGGACAATGTCCAGCACGCGCATATTCAATTGTTTGTGCTTCCGTATTGATTACAAATAGACTCAGAGTAATAAAACTCTTTTTTTCCAAGCACCTACCTATGGCATTGTTCGCACGCACCATAAATTCATCTGCTGAAAAATCCAATGCAACTAAACTTTGGAAAACGCCTTTCATTTGAGCCATATTAAAAGCAGCACTCGTTCCATGTCCAGACACGTCACCAATTGCAATGGCAAATCTGGTTGGCGACAACTCAAATGTATCGTAAAAATCACCTCCAACCTCTTTAGCTCCTTTAGAATAAACACTCAACTCAATAGAGCTGTTTAAATAAAGTATGGATGGCAATAAACTCTTTTGTACGTCTTTTGCAATTTTCAACTCCTCTTGATAACGCTCCGTTTGAATGGCATCCGACATCAACCTGAAATTTTTAATTGAAATCGACGCTTGACTTACAAAAGTAAAAATGATATCAACCATTTCTTTATCAAAACCATCGTTCATGTTTTTCAACAAAACAAGCGTGCCAATTAATTGATTGTTTGATGTGAGTGGTATCAATAAAAATGATTTATAACCTAAGTGCTTGATTTTTTCGGTGTGTGGATAGTGCAGAATATCTTTTATATACTGAGGCTCTGAACTAATATTGACGTGATTTTTGCGCAATGCTTTTTTAATTTCAAACACATCAAACTCATCGATATTCGTATTCTTAAATGCCTTCAACCCTCCATTATTGTCTCGTATTTCAAGCCAGGCTGCATCCGCCATTACCGTAGTAATACTGCTCGACAAGAGCATGTCATACATATCTTCTTCCTTTTCACCTACCTGCAAAGATTGATGCAATTTTTGAAAGAGCATTACTTCACCAAACTTCTGTTCAAACACAGAAGAAGTAGGCAGATTAAATAGAAGTACTAATAATGATACAATACAATTCATCAACATAAAGCCAAATATTGCTTTAATAAATACATTGTCTGCAAGATCTATAATGAGATTGCTTGTTAAGTGGTGTATATAAATACGTTCAAAAAAAGAAACACTTATGATTACAATTAAACTTAATAATAATATACTTCTCCATTTTTGCTTATAACTTAAGAAGGCCACCCATTTTAAATTGAAGGCGGTTACCAAACCAAGTATTGTAATCGGAGAAGTTGCTATTAAAAATGAGGGGGCGGTCATTTCAAAAGAGAAAAAATTACTTACAATACTAAATAAAGCTAAGTATTCAAATACATGCCAAATAATATCTGTTCGTTTTGATTTTTGATACAGAATCATTTTCTTCCACACATAAAATCCATTCGCGAGAAAAACGGTTATTGCGCCAATGTTGATATGGTATAAAATATTTGAAATTAAGGGGTCATTTAAAAGAGCTTGATTATTATTAAACAAGCCAATTGATTTAATGGTAAGCGAAACTAAAATAGTAATTGCACCGATGATAAACACTTGCCACAACAAATCGTTAAACTGACCGGTTCGTTTTTTTCCTATTTCAATTTTAAAACCTAAAAAAGTAAAAAGAAAAAAGGTACATAATAATATATTGACAATAATATCAGAAAGGTATTGTGGTATTATTGTCTGACTATATCGAATAACCATAACATCGTCAGCCAGTATTAATAACCAGCTGACGAATGCTAATAGGAAATATATATTTTTCAGATTTTTTTCAATCACAAGACACTTAAATTTATCTACTACTATAATTTGGAGCCTCGCGTGTTATTTGAACATCATGAGGATGACTTTCTTTAACACCTGCTGCGGTAATTTTCACAAACTTCGCTTTCTTCATGGCTTCGATATTTTTTGCGCCACAATAACCCATGCCTGCTTTAAGTCCGCCGATTAATTGGTATACAATTTCATATGCTTTCCCTTTGTAAGCAATTCGACCAACGATACCTTCAGGCACCAATTTTTTGGTATCTTCTTCTGCATCCTGAAAGTAACGGTCTTTAGAACCGTCTTCCATTGCTTCCAAAGATCCCATACCACGATATGTTTTGAATTTTCTTCCTTCAAAGATAATAACCTCGCCTGGCGCTTCTTCCGTGCCAGCAACCAACGAACCTACCATAATTGTACTCGCACCTGCAGCAATTGCTTTACACACATCACCCGAAAAACGTATACCGCCATCAGCAATTACAGGAACTTTATATTTTTGCAATGCTTTTGCGCACTCGTATACTGCGTATAGTTGAGGCACGCCAACACCTGCGATGATACGTGTTGTACAAATAGACCCAGGACCAATACCAACCTTAACAGCATCAGCACCCGCTTCAGCCAATGCTTTAGCAGCTTCGCCTGTAGCTACGTTACCTGCTATTAATTGTAAGTTTTTGAATTTCTTTTTAATGTCTTTTACAGCCTGAATAACATTTTTAGAATGTCCGTGAGCTGTATCAATACTAACCACATCAACGCCGGCTTTAACCAAGGCTTCGATACGTTCCATTACATCTGCTGTTGCACCAACGGCTGCACCAACACGCAATCGACCAAATTCATCCTTACATGCCATCGGTCGATCTTTCTTTTTAAGAATGTCACGGTAGGTAATCAATCCTTTCAGCTTGCCTTGTTTATCAACAATGGGAAGTTTTTCGATTTTGTATTTTTGAAGAATTTCTTCTGCTTTAGCCAAATCAATACCTTCAGGTGCGGTAATTAAATTTGCAGCAGTCATGATTTTAGAAATAGGCTTGCTTACATTTTTCTGAAAACGCAAGTCGCGATTGGTTAAAATACCAACAAGCTTTTTATTTTTATCTAAAACAGGTATACCTCCAATCTTAAAATCTTTCATGATTTTAAGTGCATCTTTTAACAACGCGTCGTCTTGTAAAACAATTGGATCCAAGATCATGCCGCTTTCAGAACGCTTTACTCGTCGTACTTGCTCGGCCTGTTTTTCAATGGACATGTTTTTATGAATAAAACCCAAACCACCCTCATGAGCCATAGCAATTGCCATCTCATATTCGGTAACGGTGTCCATTGCAGCCGAAACCAAAGGAATGTTTAGTTTAATGGTTTTTGTAAGGAAAGTAGAAGTGTCGGTATCCCTAGGCAATACTTCAGAGTACGCTGGAATCAATAAGACGTCGTCGTAGGTTAACGCTTCGCCTGCAAATTTTGATGAATCAGATAACATCGCAAATAATTTATATTCGATTACTTATTTGCAGGTCAAAATTACAGAAAATACATCTATTTAGAAAGTATTGTATTGTATTATTTCAATCTTTTTGTTTGAATCTATTAAAATAGCTATACTTGAATATAATTAAATACACAAGCTATCTCAATATGCTTTCAAAAAAAGCCAAATATGCCCTGAAGGCGCTACTTTTTTTATCGAAAAACACAGATAGAAGCGCCGTTTTGATAGGTGAAATATCAGAAACAGAAGGTATTCCAAAGAAATTTTTAGAACAAATTCTCTTGGAAATGAAAAAGCATGGAATATTACAGAGTAAACGAGGAAAAGAAGGCGGATATGCCTTAGGAAAAAAATCCGAGGATATTATAATCGGCCAAGTTGTTCGAATTATTGATGGTCCACTTGCCCCAATCCCTTGTGTGAGTAAAATGGCATATCGCCGTTGCGACGAATGTGTTGATGAGAAAACCTGCGAAATACGAAATTTATTTTTGTTAGTTCGGGATGCAACCATAGAAATTTTGGACAACACCACTTTAAAACAGCTCGAACAAAAAAATATTTTGTAAAAAGCACTTGTTTACTAGTTTTTAAATTGTTTAGTTTGTCTATCGAATCTATAGAGATAGTAATATATATTGTCAATAATACCAATATATTGCTTCACTCTTCGACTTTCTTAATTAATCATTCCTCCTATTACTATATCAAGTATATAGAGATAATTTATTTAAATAGCAGTTTATTATGTTAAAAAACAACACATTAAATCAGCGTCCGTGCAATCAGATTGCGCATTCGTTAACTTGGGCAAAACTTTTAGGCTTATTTGTATGCCTAATCCTGCAAATAAGTAGTTTCGCCCAAACAAATACATATATCATTGAAGGTAAAGTTGCCGATAGTACCACAACGGAAGCTATTATGGGTGCTATTGTAAAATCTCAAGATGGGCAAATTGGAACTCAAACGGATGTTGACGGACAATTTAAACTGGCTTATAAAGGCGAGCTGCCGCTAACTATTATCGTCCATCACATTGGTTATTCCCATTTTTCTTTTGTAGTCACAAAGGAGAACGTAAATCAACCCTTAAATTTACTACTTCACGTTTCGGCGGAATCTGAAGAAATCTTAATTACATCACGCAGAAGAGAAGAATCAGTACAGGATGTGCCAATCCCAATTACATTAATTGGTGGTGCAAAAGCTGAGGATGCAGGTGCATTTAATGTGAATAGAGTAAAAGAAATGGCACCATCGGTCCAGCTCTATTCATCTAACCCTCGAAATACGGGTTTGAATATACGTGGTTTGGGTTCTCCGTTTGGTTTAACAAATGATGGTCTAGACCCAGGTGTTGGATATTATGTAGATGGTGTTTATTATGCCCGCCCAGCTGCTACAACATTGGATTTTATCGATGTAGACAGAATTGAAGTATTACGTGGCCCGCAAGGAACGCTGTTTGGCAAGAATACGTCTAATGGAGCTTTTAACATTATTTCCAAGGCTCCAAGCTTCACGCCAGGTGGCGTGTTTGAAAGCAGCTTTGGAAATTTCGGTTATATTCAAACAAAACTATCTGTTACGGGACCAATAAGCCCAAAACTTGCCGCTAGAGTATCGTTCTCTGGTACCCAACGTGATGGTTTAATTTATAACCAGACATCGAATCAGCAAGTAAACGACATTAACAACTTAGGTTTCAGAGGCCAGTTATTATACAATGAATCATCAAAAGTTAAAATAACATTTATTGCCGAAGCAACACGTCAACGCCCGAATGGATATGCGCAGGTTGCTGCTGGTGTTGTAACAACACAAAGAAGCGCCTACAGACAGTTTGATGCGATAACAGCAGATTTGAATTATCAATTGCCAACAACAGATGCGTTTAAACGTACGATCGATCAAAATACAAGTACCAAATCAAGTAATGACCTTGGTGGTGTATCCTTAAATGTAGATGCTAAAATTGGACCAGGGACATTGACTTCAACTTCAGCTTGGCGTTATTGGGATTGGGATCCTTCAAACGATCGAGATTTTACAGGATTGAATGCCCTAGCGCTATCACAAAACCCATCAAAACATCAGCAATTGTCTCAGGAATTTCGTTATGCAGGTGATTTTTCGGACCGATTTAGTGGTGTTGTAGGGGTGTTTGCAATCGGTCAAACAATAAAAACAACTGGTACAGAAATGTCTGGTGAAGATCAGTGGCGCTTTGTAAGAACAAGTGCTGCACAAGTAGGAATGACATCTCAATTGATTGATGGATATGGAGCAAATACGAATTCAAGCCTTAATTCCTTTTCTGGAGCCATATTTGGACAGTTAGACTGGTCTGTAATTAAAAATCGGTTACATGTATTGCCAGGTTTGCGTTATAACTACGATTATAAGGATGCAAGCTATGACAGAACGACGTTTGGTGGTGAACAAACAACCGACCCGCTACTTATTGCTCAAAAAAATTCGGTTTATTCAGCTCAATCGTTCAAAGTTAATGCAACAAATACCAACTTGACGGGAAACTTAACTGTTTCATATAAAGTACGAAATAACATTAACACGTTTGCAACCTACTCAACAGCCTACAAACCCGTAGGGGTTAACATAGGCGGCTTACCAACAACTGCTGGTCAAGCAGATTTGAGCGTAGCAACTGTGAAGCCCGAATATACAACTCAATATGAATTTGGTATCAAAACTGCGCCGACTAAAAACTCTACCTTAAATCTTGCAGTCTTTGATACCGAAGTAAAAGACTACCAAGCAAACGTTCAGTCTCCACAGGTAGGTGTTAATAGAGGTTACTTAGCAAATGCGGAGCAAGTACAAGTTTGGGGTATTGAATTAGATGGTTATACCAAAATTGGGAAATATTTATCTGTAAATGCCGCAGTTGCTTACACAGAAGGTATTTATAAAAAATTCACAAATGCACCATTACCTCTAGAAGAAACAGGAGCTGCAGTATCATTCAAAGATATTTCAGGTGGCCAATTACCAGGAATTTCTAAATGGGCAGGTTCAGTTGGTGCTGAAATTGCTTTACCAGGAAAATTCTTTACAAACCAAGGTAAATTCTTCTTGGCAGTTGACAATTTTAATCGCTCAAAATTCTCTTCTAGCCCTTCTCCATCTAAGTACTTAAACATCAATGGTTATTCATTGTTTAATGCACGCTTAGGTTTCCGTGCTACAAAAGGTTTGACTGTGTTTGTTTGGTCTCGCAACCTATTAAACAAAGATTATTATGAACAATTATTGCCAGCAACAGGTAACAATGGTTTATATGCAGGCGTATTGGGCGACCAAAGAACGTTCGGAACAACTTTAAGATATACATTTTAATACTTGCTAAAAGATTTGGTGTATACTTGAAAACGTATTGAATCAAGTATGCACCAAATCTTATTACAAAATTATATTCTGCAATAAGTAAATATTGTAAATTATTATATTGATACATAGTGTTATTAATAATAAAATCAATAATTTATTTCGATTCAAAATTTGTATGTCATCTTAGAATTTCTTTATTTTGTCTACCAAATCGGTAGAGATAATACTAAATACTAAAATGCTTAAATCAATAATTACGTCGTTCTTTATTTGCCTAATACTCGTGTTCACTACGGGAACACTTCAAGCACAAACACCTAAAAATATTTATTACGATAATTTAGTTTGGACGCAATATGTACTAAAAGCTCAAGTAGCTAAAAAGTGGAGCCTGCATTTTGACATGGGATATCGTACGCATGATTACTTAAAAGAAAAAGCACAATACTTCTTTCGACCGGCAGTGAATTATCAATTAAGTTCTAATGTAGTGCTTCAAGCAGGGTACGCCCACTTTTCAACTTCGCAGTTTATTAATGGATATCAAGATATTATGAGA
>JAYTLG010000164.1:0-2111 GCA_043729555.1 Cytophaga sp. | reverse complement strand
TTTTGAAATACATAGCCAAATTTAAAATTCTGTTCTGTCGATGCTGCCGTGATACACGTTGCTGATCGAACACTATTCAATTGACAACTGTCAAAGAGCGCAACTCCAGCTCCAAAAATATAATCAACGGCTCCTTCAATATAACAGTCTTTTAAATAGTAACGCGTGGCAGACCAAGTTAAATAAGTGTCTTGGTGCCCCGTTATCTTGCAGTGATAATAAAATTGTCTATCCCCATAAGAATTTAAAGCAACGGCTTGGCCTACATCTCCTGCAGAGTTCGTTATTGTGATATTCATCATTGTAAAATCATTCGCATATACAAAACACGTGTGACTTGTAGATGTTGAAATAGCTGTCCCCTTGGCTGAAGTAATAATGCCGTTATAAATTTTTCCTGAACCAGAATAATCGCCATAAGAAATAATAGTAGTATTCACGTCTTCACCTATTATGACTAAATGAGTTTTTGTAGATGGAATTTCTATTTTTTCAATATATGTGCCTTTCTTAATAAAAATAACTTGTGATGTGGTACTGTTGTTGGGTATAGCATTAATTGCAGCCTGTATGGTTGAATATTGACCCGAACCGTCTTTGGCTACAATATATTTGATATTACTACCCAATTGTGATTGGATGGAACCCTGTGCATAGTTGTCATGAAAGGGTAGCCCTAAAATTATTAAAGTAAATATGACTCGTCTTAAATTTAACAGAATAGTGAAATCTTGCATTAGATAATTCTTTAGAATTTTAAATTTATTCTCCGTAAAATAAATACAAGAGCGTTTTTAAAAAGTAACGATTACACCTAATTAAGATGTAATCGTTTTATAGAATTCTATAAATTAGGGCATATTGTCTTTTTAACAATGCGAATACATTAGCTGAAATAAATTCGTATTACCTTTTTACAATCTTCGTTGTATACACCCCTTTTTCAGTTGTAATAATTACGGTATACAAGCCCGAAGAAATTGATTCACCAATTGTTATCGCGTCTGTACTTAAACCTTGTTTTGTTTCTACGATTGCACCTGCAGTACTGATGATAGTGAACGATTGTATCATTCCTAGATTATCTACTGTGATGGTTGTATGTGCATCAAAAGGTTGTGGAGCAACTTGAATGTTCATGCTCGAACCATTTGATGTTGCAGTTGTTACGCAGGCGATTCTGCCTGTTGTTCCACCTACACAAATAGAACAGTTATCCAATACTGCCGTTCCGTTAGGCGTGTTGTTGCAATCCAAACAAGAAGCCTCTGTATTGCCACAACCACAGTTGCCTGCAACGGTTTTGTTAGCATCTGTCGTACATGCATCGCCAGCCGTAGCAACATATCCATTTGGTTTGGTACATGCATTTAATGTATTGGAGATATCACCCGTACCATCATTGTCTGTATCTGCATACCATGTTATTGTTGCTGTTACACTTATTTGTTTGATAGCCGAAGTTGCTTTGCAACCCGCAGCATTTGTTACTTCCACGGTGTAGGCACCAGCGTTATTTGCTGTGTATGTTGCAGCGGTTCCAACTTGTGATGTTCCATTAAACCATTTATAAGAAGCACCCGTGCTAGATGTTAATTCAGTTGAACCACCTGCACAGATGGATGTAGCAGGAGTGGTTATTGTTGCTGTTGGCTTAGAAACTTGTAATGTGAAATTACTTGTAGCTATACAGCCATTTGGGTCTGTATATGTTGCAATATAATTTCCAGCATTTGCAAGCACTAAATTTGTTAGTATTGGATCTCGTAATGCGGAAGTGAAATTGTTTGGCCCTGTCCATGCCCAACCTGTATTGACAGTTGGTTGAGGACCTAAGTTAAGTGTGTTTCCTTCGCATGCAGAGGCCGTATTTACAGAAGTCCATGCGCCTGCATCTATTTTAGAATACGGAATAATAACGGGTAGGGGGTTTATAGTTATGGTTTTTATTGCCGAAGTGTTTTTACAACCAGCAGCATTTGTTACTTCCACGGTATAATCCCCGGCAGTTCTTGCAGTATACGTTGCGGCGGTACCCACTTGTGTTGTTCCGTTAAACCATTTGTATGATGCTCCAGCACTTGCTGTGAGTACTACTGAGCTTCCAGTAC
>JAYTLG010000163.1:0-4404 GCA_043729555.1 Cytophaga sp. | reverse complement strand
GTTTTGGATGCTTTTGCCATTTTCCTTTGCACTTAATAAGGTTAAAAGTTAAGCAATTTGCTAAATATTAAAAAGTTAAACCTTTTTCAGTAGGCCCTACTTAAAATTTTATTCGCTTCCGACTTCACATCGTCCGATTTTCTATAACTCCAAACAACCGTGCTGGCAAATTTTCTAGTGGCTTCTATATCTACAATTGGAAATGGGTAGTCTTTACCGATTGTTACATTGTACAACTGCTGCTCCAATGCACTCATTTTCCAAGGCTGATGAATAAATTGAATCGGAACGTCTTTTAATTCTGGTAGCCATGTTTTTATAAAAATGTCCTCAGAATCATGTTCCTCAGAATTTTTTATTGGGTTGTAGATTCGAATTGTATTAATCCCTGTAACGCCCGATTGCATTTGTAGTTGTGGGTAATGAATGCCAGGTTCATAATCTAAAAATTGTTTGGCTAGAAAATGCAATTCGCGCCAATCTTGCCAAAGATTAAAAACGAAAAAAGAAACCACCATTGCACGCATTCTAAAATTTATATAGCCTGTTGCAACCAAACATCTCATACAAGCATCTACAATAGGCACGCCGGTCATTCCATGTTGCCATGCAATGATGTACATTTCATTTTTAGGTTTTAACAATGTGTTGTATGCCTTGTTTACATTTTCAAATTCCATACTACATTCATCTTCGAATTTTTGTATGAAATGGCAATGCCAATGCAATCTTGAAACAAAATTTGAAAGTGCTCTTTTATTGCTTGCTGCTTCGTAATGCTGCATCGTAAACAAATACACCATACGCATGCTTATATTGCCATAACTTAAGTAAGGCGATATTCTACTACACCCTTTTCTACTGAGTGCTGGCTTCGAGATGAATTTCGAATAATTTACATAACGTTCTTTTAAAAAACTTTGCAAATATTTCCATGCAAAGGATTCTCCGCCGGGTTGAAAATTTTTATTTTCTGATGTGATTTCAGTTTTTAAAATTGGGCCTTTTACAGCCTCATACAAAGCAGCATCAAACACTAAAAAATTCCAATGTTGTTCATCCACCAATTTAGGATGCTCTTGCATCTTTTGCTTCCATTGTTGCTCCCATGTTTTTCTAGACTTAAGCCTTCTTATAACACCATTGTGCTGAAATTCTTTCCATTCAACAGCATGTTCCACGCAAAATTTCTTAATGCTAAGATCTCTATCAAATGTAATTTTATTACCAATTTCTTCATGCGAAAAAATATTTTTAATGGTATACCGTTCTGCAATTTTTAGAAATACTGCGTATGCCTCATCGTGAAAAATATAAATCTGCGCATTTAAGTCGGCAAGCTTTAATTGCATTTCTTGCAAAGATTGATACACAAAGCGCCAATGCCGAACATCGCTATCGGCATAATTCATTACAGATGGTTCAAAGCAATAAATAAGCAAAATGGGCAAGTGCTGTTTTTGAGCAACACAAAGAGGCTCGTGATCTGTAAATCGCAAATCTCTTTTAAACCACACAATAGCAATTTCTTGTTTCTCTATATTTTTACTGGCCATGTATCTGTTTTTGCATAGCTTAATCGAGCTATTAATTGGGTTTGGTAATAGGCGTCTAATCCAGCGCAGCTTAATGTATTCGCTTTATCCAAAGCAACAAAACCATCTTCAGAAATAATTGTATCATCTATTTCAATGTGTTCAATGCTACCAATAATTAAAATTGTATTGTTAATTTCAATATTTATTTTTTGTTCAAACTTCATTAAAATTTTAATTGGCGCTTCAGAAACAAACGGCACTTCAACATTTTTTTGATAACATTCTGTAAACCCGCATGCATCAAACTCGGAAATATTTTTTTCATATTTTGCTGAAGTTTGATGCGCCTTTTCAAAATCAGTTGCAAGTACATAATTGATGGTATAATAATCGTTATCCAAAATATTATTCAGCGTGTCGCGCTTTACAACATCAGGCCTACATATAAAGCCCCATAGCGGAGGATTTGCTCCTAGATGAATAAGAGAATTAAAAATAGCTAAATTGCTACATCCTTCCTTCGACTTTGTTCCAATTAAAAAGGTCTGCTTCGCACCTGCCAACGAATTAATCAATGTTGCGCGATAACGGCTTTCAAATGTACTAAGTATGTGTTTGTCGATAATCATATATTACATTATTTTAGTGCTAATTGTGCTTCAACATTTTTCCAATATGAAAAAAAGGAAGCATAATAACCCGTTACGCGATCTGAAATCCATTCTCTGGGCTCTTCTATTCCAACGTAACCAACATTAAGCGGATGTTCTTTGTAATAAATTTCTTTGCAAGAATAGTGCTTATAAAACAAGTCAAAAGAGCCCACATAGATTTGAAGATTGAGAATATTTTCACCCAACGTTAACATAAAGTCCATGCACTTTTCACTAATTGGGTATGCAGCAAAAAAATCTGGTTCTAGTAATAAAATTCTGTTGCCCCTATCTTGTTGATGCCACAAGGGATCTAAATTATAATAATTATAGATAAAAGTTGGAACTGCTGTATCCAAATCAATAGGTGAACATTTAGGAAGAAGGGTATTTAAAACAAGCTTCTGGGTGGCACACAAGGACAGTGGTACATCAATATTAATTATTGCGTCATATGATGTATCTAAAAATGTATCAGTCTGATTTGTATAGGTGTATTTATTTATATTTTCCTGATTTGCATAATATTTTTTAGAACTATTAGTCCCAGCTACCCATTGCCAACTACAGGCATTGCTTGGCCAGTCGCCATCTAGTAAATGATAATACATCCATTGAGCGGGATGCAACCAATGCGACTTTGCAACATTGCACACAATCGAGGCCGTGTACATTCGGCAATGATTGTGCATGTAACCCGTTTTGTAAAGCTGACGCACTGCTGTATCAACTCCTGAAATTCCCGTATTTGCATCAATAATTTGTGTTGGAATCTCTTGATTTAAAACCGAATGTTGTGTGTGTTTGATCTCTTGATCTATATTTTTTTCTTGTGCAACACGTTGAAAATAATCACGCCAACAAAGCTCTTTCGCAAAAGATTCTATTTGCGAAAGAGTATAGCCTTTTGCCAATACCGTTTCTAAAACTTGTTTGGTACTGATGACACCTCGTGAAATGTAAGGAGACAATTTTGTTACTGCACCATCAATAAAATTGCGCGTTTTTCCATACCTAAGCGGTTCAATCTGATTTATTTTTTCAAGAATGGATTTATAATCTGTAGAGAAGCTTATGTCCATTACCGTTTACTTATTTTATTGTTTGAAATGCTTTGCTGTCGACTGCACTTAAAGCGATTGATGTTAGGGTTTCTCTTATTAGCATGCTTTTGACTCACACCACTGTGTACGCGTGCTCTCCATAAGTTAAAACTGTTGCGTTTCAAGGCTCTTCGCATCAATGTAATAACATCCGATTCCGAAATTTCAAATTGATTGTGTATAGCTTCAAAAGGTGTTCTATCTTCCCATGCCATTTCAATAACCCGGTCAATATCATCTTTTGTCAAAAATAAAATATTACACGAATGCATAGTTTTTTAGAATAAAATTGAAATTGTTTGTTATAAATCTAAACAACTGAAAATTTATTTTGTTCTAAGTAAGATTGCACAACTAAAAATAAACGCTCAACTAACTTATAATTAATATATTAAATTCTTTTGCTATAAATGAAAACTAGTCGAAGACTAGAAAAGTAATGGGCACTATCCGCCGCGGCGAACCTTATCATCTGCCTTCCGAATTACAAATTCAATATCGTTTAGTTAAAAGGGAACAATTGCTGTTGTTGGTGATCTGCGCTTACTGGCGCTAGACTGTAGCGAAGCGAGTCTAGTGTCTTTTCATTCTTGCAGTCTTTGACTGCATTTTTTAACACAAAAAAATAAAATATACTTTCAAATTAAAAACTAGTCGCGTTTTGACGCACTCATAGAGGCAGGTAAAGAGCGTTTGAGACCAATATTAATGACAACAATCGATGATTGCAGGTATGCTTCCAATTGCCTTAGCAACAAGCTCTGGAGCTGAAGTTGAAGTTGAAAATGGTATGGCTTGGGTTATTATTGGTGGTTTAACAAGCTCATTGATATTAACCTTATTCTTGGTACCCGTAATGTATATGATTATTGACGGAGGTGTTGAGCGTTTTGATATTTTTTTCAAAAAACGTTTCTTCAAAAAAACGAGAAAAGAATTGAGCGCAAAAATATAATGAATGGAAATGTTTGTAGTTTAAGTTTGAATAAGTAGTAAGAGCCCTGAAGTAATTTGGGGCTCTTGCTGTTTGTGGGTGCTATAACATTTATTTCGCTGAACGGTAGGTCGCAAAACAGTTATGTTAAACATAAAAATTATTCAATGTATATA
>JAYTLG010000162.1:0-21397 GCA_043729555.1 Cytophaga sp. | reverse complement strand
TCCAGCCTGAGAGCTTTTCATAGCAAACGATATACTTTAATACATACCGGATAAAAAGGTTTAACATTAAAATAATGAATACTATCACAACCAAGCCTGTAGGGCTTGCATATACTAGCTAGGGGCATCGCCCCTAGTGATGGATGATAGCTATTTAACACGAACTAAAACTCGCGTTCTTTAAATCGTACCATACCCAATGGATCTTGCCTCAATAATTTCGACAAAGCCAAATACATTCCAGGTTGATTGGCATAAAAATGTTCGGGACGTTCGAAGAAATATTCGATGGCTACAGCAAAATATTCACTTCGATCAACATCATCATAATTAACATATTTAGACTTACCACTCTGTATGTACTTTTCAGCCTGAGCCACATACATACTTTCAAATATTTTAAACGCATTTCGATTAAAAATATTTGTTTGACTAAAATGATACTCCAAACTTAAAGCCATAGCCATGATTTTTAATCCAGGATTATAACCGTCATTTTCAGATGCACATCCTGCGACAAACGTTTCCCAACAAATTTCAATTAGCTTTGTTTTTCTAACTACATTTAAGTCTGTGACATCTTTTGCCCGTATATTTATTGTATCAAAATTAGACAGATAATAGGATTCTCGACCAAATAATATTTGTATTGAAGTAGCAGCAATCAGCACCTTCATTTCTTCGGTCACTTTTATACCATCTTTCGAAATAAACTTTTTATTCATTAAAAAATGATGCACACGTTTTCTGAATTCCTGTTTAGATTGTTGTGAGAGCTTTTTATAATAAGGAAAATTCGCTTCAAGTATCTGTTGTCGACTCCCATTCAAAGATTTAAAATATAAGGGAAGTTTAAATATCCTATATTCATGTACTTTGCAATAATAATACAAACTAACCCAACCTACAATAATGAGTGGCATAACAATTGCAATATTCCAAGCAAATGCAGGGCCAGTTCGTGGACCTCTAATTGGACCTGGCATAATTGCATACACATGCAAATTATTTAGCAACACCAGTATTAATATAAAAAAACGATACAGCATAGTGTTATTTTTCAAATTAAATTTCATAAGAATCCCTAAAACTCGCGTTCTTTAAATCGCACCATCCCCAACGGATCTTGCCTCAACAATTTCGACAAAGCCAAATACATTCCAGGTTGATTGGCATAAAAATGTTCGGGACGTTCGAAGAAATATTCGATTGCGACACCAAAGTATTCGTTGCGGTCTACCCGATTGTAATTATCGTATTTGGATTTACCGCTTAAAATATATTTCTGAGCTTCTTCTTTATAAATTTGATGAAAGGTTTTGTACGTATGTCGATTGAATATCGAATCCTCACCAAGTTGATGCTCCAAATCCAATGCCATAGCCATGATTTTAAGTCCAGGATTGTAACCATTTGTTACAAAATCAAAACCATGCTCAAACTGACTCCAAGAAATTTGAATGATACGTTTTTTACGCATCACATCTAACTCAATAGTTTCATCTTCATACACTTCAATTCGATCAAACGAAGAGAGGGAAAAAGCTTTGCGACCAAATAATATCAACACAGCGGTGGCAGCAATCATCACCTTCATACGTTCCGTAACAATAAAGCCGTTACCACCTACAAAGGTTTTATTGGTTAAAAAATGCTGTACACGTTTTTCAAATTCCTTCTTTTTATATGCACTCAATTTATTATAAAAATAAAAATCGTCTAAAAGTATTTGTCGACGCTGCTTATTCAAGGAGATAATATATTGAAATGTCACTAAGTGCCAGATGTAATAATCATGCTCGCGACAATATTTCAAAAGATTGAAAAAATAATATATGATCAAACCGATACCAAATAATAGCATAGTAGTTACTTAAACGGTTCGTATTTAGGAATGAATAAAATGGGCTTTCTTTTTGCTTTAGAATCAATAGCTTTTATATAGTTCTCATATTCGTAACCTGAATCAATTCTTTCGAAGTATTGAATTTTCTTATATCGTTGTATGTTGTAAATTTCATATCCTGCGTCTTTAATAAACGTCAATTTTATTTTTTCTCTTTCTTCTAAAGTCAAGTCGGCACGAACAGCTTTTTCAAATACCAATCCATACCAAGCATATGCATGGTCAACAAAAACATTTGTACCATTTTCTCTATAGCTAAAATCTTCATTTAAAAACATCATTAATGTATCTTCTCTACGATAACGAACAAGAGTATCATTGTTGTTCGAAATGGTCTTCCTAGAAGTTTTTGTGTATAATGGCAATGCAACAAAAAATTGATAATATACCATACCATTTGCTTCAAACGTATGAATATAGCTTGTCCAATAACTATCTCCTACATTATAGCTATCAATCTTATAATATGTATGCAAATGAATTGAATCAATTTCAATTACATCTTTATACTCCCACAACTTCGTATCTGTAATTTTATTTTTTTGTGCAAGCGACAACATCGAGCAACAAAACAGAAAAGTAATTAGAACAATTTTATATATTTTCATAAAACAAACAATTATTTTACAAGTATAAACCCTGAATTTGCATTTATTCCATCGCTTTCAATTAATAATCGAACAAGCTTACAATGTCCACTTTTAAGATCATACCCGATTATTTTATTACCCAAAAGATCATAGCCATATATCATGTCATTTGAAATAAAACATGCTATAGGACAATATGCCTTTATTTTATTAAAGCTTGACACCTCGTCATATTGACCTGTTTTCATATCAATTCTCAATAAATAACCATAATCTTTATTTTTTAATGAAGAAGTCATCATGTATAAATAATTTCCATCTGATACAACTGAACACCTATCTGTCATATAATTATTTATCAAATTTTCATTTTTATACGTTGTAATTGTATTGGATACATAATCATATACAAAAGCTCTTAGCTGACTACCTAAAACCTTACCCGTAGCAGCTAACTTTCCATCACCGATGTTATTCATTTCATTAAAACCATATTTAGTGTCAAGCAAATCCGTAGAAACCAATTTGTCGGCAAACATTTTAGTTTCTAAATCAAATTCAACGAGTTTATTAATTGACTCTCCACTAGTAGAACTTGCTTTGGTTATAAAATACATTTTATTATTTTCAGCAATAACAAAATGGTGCGCATCTATAAGATTTGTATTTTTATCAGCATAATATTTTTTATAATTTTTTGTTTCCCGATTCAATTCAAGCACAAAAGCACCATTAATTGTATCGTAATCAATACCATACAAAACACCAGTTTTACTAACCAATATTTTTGTATAACTATTTAAACTCCATTGCGAAGTATATAAAACTTCATATTCTTTATTTGCTAGATTGTATTCATAAATAGTCGCGTACTTATAATCCCAGGTATTTAGTGTTCTACCATAAATATGGCCGTCAAAATGGCACATAGATTGTGCATACAAATCTGGTGTACCAACAATATTATTCATCAACTTACTTGTATCTAACGTATTTAAAGAAGGAGTAAATTCAAAAATACCTGTCCCTTTTCTAGTTTCAAACAATCCATAAAATTTCTGTGCAAAAGAAATATGCACTACAAACAACAACAGTACTACTAAAATATTTTTCATAATATGCATTTTTTTAGATCAATTAATAAACACTTGGATGCCTTTTCATTTTCAAGTAATAACTTATTTTAAATTATGTAAACTTTTTCCATTCTTTAGTTTTAACAAACCCATCTATTGCATCAAGCTTATTCGATTCTTTAAAGTAACAATAAATAGCATATTTCAATTCTGTTTTCGTATTGCTCGCCAAATAACAATACGTATACATATTTTTATTATTCTGCATTAATTTTAGTTTAGAATTTAATTGTTTAGAATAATAAACTTCATTTTTCATTGCACAACTATCCTTCACGACATATTCAAAAACAGTATACCCATCGTATTTCAAACAGTACACACCTTCTTCAATGAAGATATTTTTATTTTTTCACAAGTTATTATAATACGCCCGTCCATCCTCTATATAAGTAAATGTTGAATCCTTCCGTTTCATATATAATGCATGTGAATTCAATACACTAAACGTATTTGTGGGCAACCAATAGGTTTGATTTCCAATCAAAGAAGTTCCACAATCTAAATTAATAGAACCGCTCCATATGGCAGTATCATTATGCTTAAGAACTACAGAGTAATCATCTGTACACATAAAAAATGCAGTATCATCTGGTTTTAAAAACCAAGTGTTCGTTATGGTTCGAATTGTTTTGTAGTCGACAATATAAAAATCTTTCAAAGTTTTAATTTCCTTAACATTGGAACTCACACCCCACCTCGTCGCATAAAGCACAAAATTTGTATCCTTACTGGAATTAAATGCTTTAACGAAATCCTGCGATTGCGCAAAAAGCGTGCTAGTTGATAACAGAAAAAATAAAAAAATGAAGTATTTCATAATCCTACAATTTCAAACACAAAGCCTTAAACAATCCCCCATCCGATATGGTACAGCCCGCTTGTATCATATCAAACAACTCACGCTCTCTAGTTTTTGAATACGATTTTGAAGTAGTACGCACAATTAATTTTTCAGGAGGATTTATTGTAGCTGCTTCTATAAAAGCACTGTCTAAAAAATTAACGGCAGCATCGTCCTCTGATTCCATGGCAACCAATACCAACTTGTCAGACAAACATTGAAAGGCATGTACAAAATTCTCTGCTCGGTATTCTAAATAACTTACTTTTCGCATGATGCCTTCAAAAACCACATCGCTAAACAATTCAATCATTTGCTCTGTAGCAGCTGTATCTTGTTCCTTCATCTTCACCCAATCTTCTGCTGTAATTCCATTTAATACTAGGAACTCCACAAATTCCTTTTCCAATTCAGAAAGTTCTTCAAGGTTTAGCAAACGATAGGTAGGCATATTTTTATATTATTAATTACAACTCCAGATAAATTAACTATTTGAGATTTAGAAAGTTCAATTTTACAATCCTCTCAAAGAAAACGTACAAACAATCATGTTGTTAGCTATGATAAGTCAAAGACAGGATTCGACAAAGCCTTAATTTCGTCCCTTAACAATACGTACAGATTGTTGCTTTTTTAGTATTTCACCATTTTTTATTTTCCTCTTCCAAGCCGGTAGATTTTTGACCATTGCAATCTTTTCTTTCAGTCCCCATGATTTATTATAGTATAGTTGCCCTACTACAATATCCGATTGTTTGACATTTGAAAAGTTATTATGAACAACATCATCAATAGCTCTAAGATATAAATAATGTGCGTGTTCCATTACTTTCAAATGAAGCTGAAATAAATTTTCAGTTCCATCAAATGAAGTAAAATCTGTCCGAACAATATTGCCCGAATCAATGCCTCCATCAATCCACATAATTGTATTTCCAATCAAATGAAATTGCGCCGTTGAAATACACCAATTAGTACAGTTTGGCCCCCCTTTGATATAGGGAGACAGGCCTGTATGCAAATTCAAAATTCCTACACTCGGTTTAAGTCCCAACATCTGCGCTTTAATCAAACGCGTACCTGAAACAAGAATCAAATCTGGAGCAATTTCTTTTGTAAAATCATATGCCGATTGACAATTGATATTTTCCACATCTAAAATATGCGTATCTGGATACCCAAAATACATACTATCATAATGTGATTTCATACCATACCAAGATTTACCAATCGATGATAGGAAAATTTTCTCTATCAACTTTTCAAACAGAAGTTTGAATGTGATATTGCGCTTATGCTTTTTGCTTTCGCGTACAATTCCAGCTAATGGAAATTGCGCATGCATTTTATTGGCCAATGCTTTTTGATTGGCTTCATTGCCTATCCACAATACAATTTTCATTTATATCTTAGCAAGGTTTTTATTTTTTCCAATGTATTTGTAATACGTAACCGGGTTTTCCACCAGGGATCATTATATAATTCAATGCGAGAAATTTCAAATAAGTCTTCTTGCGTAGGATCAAACGTATTTTGTTTTACAGCGAGACCAATTTTGTATCCAACCTCCTTACTTAATTCCTTGACACGGGAGCTAAAACTACCTATTGGATAAGATATTGTTAAGGGAAAGTACCCCATCTCTTCTTTTATTCGTTTGGCAGAATGTTCTAGTTCATATTTGATTTCAAAATCGGAATGCATGGTACCAAGCATTGCATGCGTTACAGTATGAGAGCCAACATAATGTCCTTCGCTTCGTAGTGCACGAAGATCATCCCAGCTCATCATCAATGGAGGAATCTCTATGTCGGTATAGGATGCATTTATCTTATCTAAAACCTGTGCTCTTTTTTCGTGCGAGAGTTTTTTTAAGAATGGTTTTAATTTTATAGCATATTGGATGCGCTGTTCCTTAGTTGTCAGTTTATTGACTTGCAACTTTTCGGGTAAAAAATCGAAATTAAACGCCACATCGCTAAGGTTGGTATATTGAAACGTATGTTCTAAAATATGTGTCCACGTTGGCATATTTTTATCAATACATTCTGTCACAACATAGAAAGAAGCTTTACATGCATACTTATCTAAAATAGCTTTAGCATATTCAATATTATCTTTGTAGCCATCATCAAACATAATGGTTGCGTATTCTTTTTTATTGAATAAGTCCTTTGACAAAGCAAGTTCCTCCATTAAAACAACAGTATAGTGCGTTGTAATGTATTTAATGCAACGCTCAAATAATGCCACATCCATTGGGTCCCAAAGCCTATCTCTAACAGGGTTTACGCGATGAAATAAAAAATTACGAATCATAAATTTATTTTTAATTAACTGCAATTACGCATATTCGTAAAAACTGGTTACTATCTGTGTGCAACAGATAGTGTTGCCGGAAAATATAATGGAGATTTTACCCAGCGTACACCAACTTTGTCAGTTATTTTAAACCACTTGCCAAGACATCACAGATGTGCATGGTTTTAATCGACAAGTTTTTATGTTTGATGTATCCTTCTAAGTGCATCAAACACGACACATCCGTTGACACAATAATGGACGCGCCTGTTTCCAAAGCATTGTTCACTTTTTGTTCTGCCATACCAACTGAAATTGGTTCAAACTTAACAGCGAATGTACCACCAAAACCACAGCAGGTTTCGTTGTCTTTCATTTCCATTAATTCCAAACCTTTTACATTATTCAGTAAAGTACGAGGACCTTCCTTTATCTTACATTCTCTAAGTGCGCTACACGAGTCGTGATAAGCAACCTTCGCATTCAAGACTGCACCATCGATGGATGTAACACCAAGAATCTTCGTTACAAACTCTGTAAACTCATAGGTATTTTGTTTCACACGTTTGTAATCCAATACGTAGGATGTAGAATCAAATAAACGGTTATAACTGTTACACACCATACCTACACAAGAAGCCGAAGGCGAAACAACATAGCGATTTGGCGTAGAGAAATCTTTTAAAAATTTAATGGCAACATCTTTCGCTTCATCAAAAAAACCGGCATTAAATGCGGGCTGTCCGCAACATGTTTGGTTGGGGTTGTAATGTACTTCACATCCTAAGTGTTCCAATATTTTAACCATATTAAAACCTGTCTCAGGATATACCTGATCTACAAAACACGGAATAAAAATATCAACAACAATTTTCTTAGATTTCATGTGCGTATATTTTAAAGCAGTTACCTGCGTTATTTCATAAATATTTCGGATGCCTGTTTGCGTGCATCTTTATAAATGGTTTCGTCAATCCCTGTTGGAATCAAACGTGCAGCTAATTCAGCCAACACCACTTCAGTATTAATATTACCAACCAATTCATCTTTCGCCATCGGACAACCACCAATACCTAAAATGGTAGAATCGATGCGTCTGCAACCTGCATCTAAAGCAGCTTGAATTTTCAGCTGCGCCGTTTCTGGTCGTGAATGAAAATGCGCACCAAACTCGATATGCGGAAAAGAACCTTGTAAGGTGTTAAACAAACTCTTTATCAATTCTGGTTCTGAACTACCAATGGTATCAGAAAGTGAAATGGTTGTAATTTCCAATTGATCCAGTTCTTTCACAAAATCAATCACCGTAGAAGGATTGTATACTTCTCCATAGGGATTACCAAAACCCATAGAAAGATATACAACCAAATTTTTATGACGACGAATACATAAATGCTGAATAGCATCCACCGTTCGTATGGCCTCGTCAATACTTTTATTGGTATTCTTTTGCTGAAACGTTTCCGATAAAGAAAGCGGAAATCCCAAATAATCAATTTCAGGATACGTGAGTGCTTGTTCGGCGCCACGTTCGTTTGCGATAATCGACAACAATGCAGCTCTTTCGCCATCTAAGTGCAACAAATCCAACACATCGGCGGTATCCCGCATCTGTGGAATGGCTTTTGGCGAAACAAAACTTCCAAAATCAATGGTATGAAATCCCGAACGCAACAAGGTATTGATATACTTCGCCTTTACTTCTGTAGAAATAAAGCCCGATATCCCCTGCATGGCATCCCTAGGACATTCAATTAGCTTGATATTTGAAGGTATTGGCTGCATTAAAACACTTGAGAAGCAATTGAGTGGACGGTATCTGACTTGCCCATAGAGTAATAATGTAATACCGGAGTACCTGCATGTAGCAGCTCTTTTGATTGCTGCACAGCCCATTCAATACCAACCTGACGAACTTGCGCATCGTCTTTACATTTCTCTACCTCTTTTACCAAAGCTTCAGGCATAACCAAATGGAAAATCTTTGGTAAAATTTCCAATTGTCGTTTCGTTGTTAACGGTTTCAAACCTGGAATAATTGGAATTGCAATTCCATTTGCTCTACAGGTTGCTACAAAATCCAAATACTTTTTATTATCAAAAAACATTTGAGTAACAATGTAATCACTACCACAAGCAACCTTATGTTTCAAATTTTGAATATCTACCTCCATTGATGAAGCATCCATATGCATTTCTGGATATGCAGCAACACCAATACAAAAATTGGTAGGTGCAGGATTTAATAAATCCTCTTCTACATAAATTCCATTATTCATATTTTTGATTTGCGAAACCAATTCAGAAGCATAATTATAGCCACCTTGTTTAGCCATAAAATTACCTTCAAATTTTATGGGGTCTCCTCTCAATGCCAACACATTATCGATTCCTAAAAATTGCAAATCAATTAACGCATCTTCGGTTTCTTGTTGATTAAAGCCCCCACAAATTAAATGTGGCACGGCATCAACCTTAAAACGATTCATGATGGCAGCGCAGATACCTACCGTGCCTGGGCGCTTACGTACCGTAATCTTTTCTTTGGTACCATCGGCACGTTCTTTAATTTGATAATCTTCGCGATGATAGGTAACATCAATAAATGGAGGTTTAAATTCCATCAATGGATCAATCGCATCAAAAATAGATTGTATGTTTTGTCCTTTTAAAGGAGGAAGTATTTCAATAGAAAATAATGTTTTGCCTTTTGCATTGGCAATATGTTCAGTAACCTTCATTTAATCGTTCATTAGTAATACTACAAAAATACATAAATCAATCTGAAAGCCATGCACCGATTCTCAATCTATACGAACTATTAATTTTCATTTATTGAAACAATAAATAAATGATGAGCGCACACATTAAAATTATTTTTATAAATGTTGATAAGATTAAAAACAAGATGTACACATACGTATATGTTATTAACAATTTGCACTTGAGAAATATTTCAGTCTGCATACAAGAGAAAAAATTCTGCATTGAGCAAAAAAAAATTCTATCGTTTTGCAACGATAGAATTTTAACTTTAGTCAAGCAAATATGTTTATTTAATTACAAAAATGAATTAACCACTATTTGCGATTGATTAACCCTAGGAGGTATTATAAAACTAAATTAAGCAAAAAAGCCCCAAATTGCAATTCTAATGCTATTAATATTATTGTGTGCCGGGTATCAAATTATATAAATTGTATAACACTTCATTGAAAAAGTACAATATCGAAAATGAACTAAATGAGCAACTTTGTAAAAGACAACAACTTATAAATGCATAAACAAACAAAAATATTTCATTCAATATTCGAAAGGTCAAGAAAGCAAAAATTGTATTATTCCAATATTTCAAATTAGCCATTCGGCTATTTCTATTTATTTTCTGAATAAAAAAAAGAAATCCCTATCCATTGGCATGAATAGGGATTTTATTCAATTAATTGAATAGTTATTAAACATCGTAGGTTAAATTGGGTGCCAACCACTTTTCCATGGTCGAAAGATTCATACTTTTGCGGTTTGCATAGACCTCAACTTGGTCTTTAGCAACCTTGCCCAAACCAAAATATTTGGCATCGGCACTGGCAAAATAGAATCCAGATACAGAAGAAGCTGGATACATCGCCATACTTTCTGTTAAAATAATACCTGTTTTATTGGTTGCATCCAGAATAGAAAATAAGTCAGGCTTCTCTGTATGATCCGGACAAGCCGGATAACCTGGCGCAGGACGAATACCAACATACGCTTCCTTAATCATGGCTTCGTTATCTAATTGCTCGTCGGGCGCATAGCCCCAATAGTCTTTACGTACGTGTGCATGCAAGCACTCAGCAAAGGCTTCAGCCAAGCGATCTGCAATGGCTTTCAACATGATGCTGTTATAATCATCGTGGTCTTTTTCGAAACGTTCTAGGTGTGGTTCAATACCAATACCCGACGTTACGGCAAACATACCAATGTAATCTTTTTTACCCGATTCTTTTGGTGCAATAAAATCAGCTAAGGAAATATTCGGAACACCTTTCCCTTTTTTACCTTGTTGTCTTAAGAAGTGGAATTTCTTTAAAACTTTTGTTCTGGTTTCATCCGCATACACTTCTACTGTATCATCTTCCACAACAAATGCGGGATACAGACCATATACACCGTTCGCCGTAAGCCATTTTTCTGAAACAACTTTATCCAACAAAGCCTGTGCATCGACAAACAACTTCGTTGCTTCAACACCAATAACTGGATCTTTTAATATCTTCGGATACTTTCCTTTCAACATCCATGTTTGAAAAAATGGCGTCCAATCAATGTACGAACGAATTTCCTCTAACGAAAAATCATTCATTGAATAACTACCTAACTTGTTTGGCGTTTTAATCGGAGCTGTATTCCACTCCACTTGCTGTTTGTTATCACACGCTTCTTTGTAGGTAACATAATTTTTATCTTCACGCTTGTTGGCATAGTCTACACGCATTTGCGCATACTCTGCTTTCATTTCTTTCACAAAACCTTCTCTATATTCGTCGCTCAATAACTTACTCGCAACGGGCACACCTTTCGATGCATCCAATACGTGAATAACTGCGCCACTGTAGTTTGGATCTATTTTAACAGCTGTATGAATACGCGAAGTTGTTGCACCACCAATCATTAATGGCAGTGTGAAACCAGCACGTTCCATTTCTTTGGCAACTGTTACCATTTCATCTAAGGACGGCGTAATCAAGCCTGAAAGACCAATGATATCAACCTTTTCGCGGATAGCGGTTTCCAATATTTTTGCCGCCGGAACCATTACGCCCATATCAACGATGTCGTAATTGTTACACGCCAACACAACGCCTACAATGTTTTTACCAATATCATGTACATCTCCTTTTACGGTTGCCATTAATATTTTACCCGCATTACGTTTATCTCCGTTCTTCGCTTTTTCAGCTTCAAGGTAGGGCATCAAGTAAGCAACGGATTTTTTCATTACACGCGCACTCTTTACAACTTGAGGAAGGAACATTTTACCTTCGCCAAACAGATCCCCTACTACGTTCATGCCGGCCATTAACGGGCCTTCAATCACTTTCAATGGTATTACATATTTTACACGCGCTTCTTCGGTATCTTGATCGATAAATTCAATCTCTCCTTTTACCAAAGCATAGGTCAAACGATCTTCAACGCTACCTTTACGCCACTCTAAATCTTTAACTAAAACTTTATCAACGCCCTTCACACGATCTGCATATTCAAGCAAACGTTCGGTTGCTTCTTCTCTTCTATTTAAAAGCACATCTTCAACAAGACCCAATAATTCTTTCGGGATGTTTTCATACACTTCAAGCATGGCCGGGTTTACAATACCCATGTCCATACCTTCTTTAATGGCATAATACAAGAATACCGAGTGCATTGCCTCGCGCACCGTATTGTTTCCTCGGAAAGAAAACGAAACGTTACTGACACCACCACTTACGTGTGCACCAGGTAGGTTTTGGCGAATCCAACGTGTTGCTTTAAAAAAGTCTAACGCGTAATTGCGATGTTCGTCAATACCCGTTGCAACTGGAAAAATATTTGGATCGAAAATAATATCGTTCGGATTGAAATTAAGTTTATCAACCAATAAACGATACGAACGTTCACAAATCGTGATACGTCTATCGTAGGTATCCGCTTGTCCTTCTTGATCAAAAGCCATAACAACCACCGCTGCTCCGTACTTTTTAATCTTACGTGCTTGATCTAGAAATTCTTCTTCACCCGCTTTCAAACTGATGGAGTTCACAATTCCTTTACCTTGAATACATTTCAAACCTGCTTCAATCACGTTCCATTTAGATGAATCGACCATTACTGGTACACGTGAAATTTCAGGTTCAGATGCTAGCAAGTTTAAATAGCGCACCATTGCTGCTTCACTATCCAACATACCTTCATCCATGTTGACATCAATCACTTGAGCGCCACCACGAACTTGATCCAAAGCAACTTCAATTGCTTCTTCGTATTTATTTTCTTTAATCAAACGTAAAAATTTGGCGGAACCTGTTACGTTGGTACGCTCTCCAATATTTACGAAGATTGAATCTTTATCTACAATTAATGGTTCAAGACCACTTAATTTCAACTTGCCAATTTTATAATTCATTATCTATCTAAGACTATGCTTCTACTTCTTCATCTAATTTACGTGGTGCATATTTTGCAGCCACTTCAGCCATTGCTCGGATATGGTCGGGCGTACTACCACAACAACCGCCAAGTATATTCACCAAACCTTCTTCCAGAAATTCTGTAATTTGTTCGGCCATTTGTGCAGGGGTTTCATCATACTGTCCAAATTCGTTTGGCAAGCCCGCATTCGGATATGCACTCACAAAGAACGGAGCTTCCTTAGCCAACACTTGCAAATACGGACGTAATTCTTTTGCACCCAAAGCACAATTCAAACCAACAGATAACAATGGACCGTGTGATACGGAAATTAAAAATGCTTCGGTTGTTTGTCCCGACAAAGTTCTACCACTTGCATCGGTAATTGTAGCAGACACCATTACGGGAACTTCTACGCCTGTCTCTTCAAACAATTCCATCACCGCATAAATAGCTGCTTTGGAATTCAATGTATCAAAAATTGTTTCAATCAATAATAAATCTGCACCACCTTCAATCAATGATCTAGCTTGATCTTTGTATGCTGACGCCAATTCATCAAAAGTAACGGCTCTGTAACCAGGGTCGTTTACATCAGGTGAAATAGAAGCAGTACGGTTTGTTGGCCCAATAGCGCCTGCAACATAGCGTGGGCGTGATGGATCTTTCAACATAAATGCATCAACTGCTTCGCGTGCTACTTTTGCACCGTAATAATTAATATCGTGTACGATATGCTCCAAACGATAATCTGCTTGTGCAATGGTTGTACCGCTGAAGGTATTTGTTTCAATAATGTCTGCTCCTGCTTCTAAGTATTCGGTATGAATGGCACGAATAACATCTGGTCGTGTGAAACTCAATAAATCATTATTGCCTTTTAACGGATGATCGTGATCTTTTAACGCTTCGTTTCTAAAATCTTCTTCTTCTAAAGAATATCGTTGAATCATGGTACCCATTGCACCATCCAAAATCAAAATTCGTTTGGCTAATTCTCTTCTAATATCTGCCTTTGTCATATCTATTCCTTTCTACTAAGAGCCTGAATTACAAACCTACACACTTGTAGACTCAAAGACAACTCATTTATTTGAAACTTCATACATGCATACCTAAACACAATTATTGCTAAATAAATTTCAAATGCATCGTTGCCAATATATTAGATAGCAAACACAGCAAAGTAGGTGGATAAATAATCCATTCTTATACCGCGTATATTTGCCATAAAAGACCGTGAATCCCTTTTAAAAGAGTCGATATCTGTGTATTTTTGGTTAAAATATAATACCCACAAAAATACAACATCGTGAAACTTGCAGCAGTAGATATAGGGTCGAATGCCATCCGTTTTCAAGTAAGTAAAATCTTGGAATTTAATGGCATGATCATGTTTAAGAAAATGGAATACGTTCGTTTCCCTTTACGTTTAGGGGAAGATGTATTCCGTTTAGGAATGATTTCTGCTGAAAAGGAAATGAAATTTATTAAGTTGATACAGACGTTCAAAAATTTGTTTGAATTATATGAAGTAGATGACTACATGATTTCTGCAACCTCTGCCATGCGTGAATCTGCAAACGGAAAAGACATTGTTTTAAAAGTTAAAGGTTTGGTTGGTGTAGACATTGAAATTATTGATGGTGATAAAGAAGCTGAATTAATCAATACCGTATTACACAACGAGCTTGACGACAGCAGCTACATTCACATAGATGTGGGTGGTGGTAGTACGGAGTTGAACTTGTTTGTAAATAGAAAAAAAATTGCCGCGCGTTCGTTCAAGATTGGTTCTGTAAGAAGATTGCAAGGCCTTGATGCACCAGAAGAATGGGCAGCGATGAAAGACTGGGTCAATGCCAATATTGATAAATTACCGAAACCAGTAACAGCGATAGGTACGGGTGGTAACATCGGTAAAATTTTCGAATTGGGAAATCCCGAAAAAAACAAAAAAGAGAAGCGAATGATCTCGCTTAAAAAGATTATAGAAGTACATAACAACATTTCACAATACAGCTACGAAGACCGTATCAATGTATTGATGTTAAACAGTGACCGTGCAGATGTTATTCTTCCTGCATCCGAAATATATACCAGCGTAATGGAATTTGCAAAAGCAAAACACATGTTGGTACCTGAAGTTGGTTTGAAAGATGGTTTGATGTTGATGCTATATGAACGCAATAAACATTTAAATATTAAAGATTTGGATAGCATTCGAAATGTAAATAAATACCAAAAATAATTTATTTTTTCATGGAACTGAATGAAGAAGTAGTTACACCTGAAGAAAACAGGAATATAGAATTATTTATTGCTTTATTGATTGCTATTTTTGCAGCAGTCCTATCTATCAATGATTTGGGAGGTGGCAGATATGGTGACGATGAAATGATTGCACACAAAGAAAGTGCTGCAATGTATGAATGGTCTCAATCCAAAAACATTAAATCAATGTTGTGCGAAAACCAATTAGAATCTTTTACAACATTAGAATTGACTAGTACAATTAAAGAAGGTAAAGAGCACATTATTGATTCCATTAAAACATCTCACATAAAAAATATTGCGAGGTATAAAAAAGAGATAAATGAAATCAGAAAAGGATCCGCCAATTTGGATGAAAAAGATTGGATCCTTAAAGATGAAAAAACAGGCGCACTAGGGGAAATAATAGGTGCTTCTGAATGGAAATCGGAAGCAGAAAAACTTGGAGCAGCGGGCGATAAATATGATCTTGCAAGTTTATTTTTACAAATTTGTATCGTATTTGGTGCTATAAGTTTAGTAATACAAAAAACATATACACGGAAAGTGTTTTTATATTTAATGATTGGAATGGGTATTGTCGGAACATATTTCATGACACATGCCTACATGATTGCGATGGCTTAACAAATAAAACGTTATTTTCAGAAACAAAACATATATGAAAAACATCTTTAATCACGCAGTTACGACCGAAGTAATTAATCGAATCGACAAACTCTCAGCATCGTCTCAACCACTATGGGGCAACATGTCTGTTGACAAAATGCTCGCGCATTGCAATGTCTCTTATGAGATGGCTTTTGAAAATACACATCCAAAACCCAACGGATTTATGCGTTTCATTTTAAAAGCGTTGGTTAAAAATACTGTTGTGAACGATAAACCATACAAGAATAACAGTCAAACAGGGCCTGCCTTTATTATTAAGGATGATAAAAACTTCCTAATTGAAAAAAATCGTTTGATAGATTATATTCTAAAAACACAACAATTGGGCGAATCGTATTTCGATCAAAAAGAATCGCTATCATTTGGCAAACTTTCTAAAAAGGAATGGAACAATATGTTCTTTAAACATATAGACCATCACTTAAATCAATTTGGAGTATAAGTATATCTGTCAACCTACGGAATTTCAAACCCAGTAGGTTGACAGATACTTGTTTCATTTTTACGTCTTTCGTTTGAATTATATACTTCATTGATATGAAAAAAACTGAAAACATAGACCAATACATTTCCGAATTTCCAGAGCACACCCAAAAGCTACTTCAACAAATGCGCACCATAATTAAAAAAGCAGCGCCAAAATCGGAAGAAGTGATTAGTTATGGAATGCCTGCGTTTAAAAGCCATACCATACTCGTCTATTTTGCGGGCTATAAAAATCACATCGGCTTCTATCCTACGTCTTCCGGTATCCGACTATTTAAGGATCAATTTGTAGACTACAAAAATTCAAAAGGTGCAGTACAATTCCCTTTAGACAAACCTTTACCAATTAAACTTATAAAAGCAATTACCACCTTCAGAGTAAAAGAAGATATTATCAATGCTAAAATAAAAGCGGATAAAAAAGTGGCTGCGAAGAAACCTTCTAAAAAAATAAAATATGCGTCAACAAAACGTTAGCGTATTTCAACAAAAAACAAACAAATACGCAAGGGATATTTAACAAAGAATCAAATGGATAAAATATTAGCATTTCTTATTATACTTTGCACATATCAGTTTGTAGGTGCGCAATCAAATACTTTTTGTCTCACGGATACTACTTTTGCAAAGGGATCAGTATATACATGTCCCCTATTCGATTTTTATAATTCATGCAATAATAAATACAACAGAATTCAAATTGATAGCATTAAGAACTTTTTACGACCAAACAAAACCATTAAAATTCAAATTAGCTGCCATACAGATCAACGACGAAGTGCAGAGTACAATAAACTATTAAGCGAAAAATATGCAAAGGGTATAAAGGAAACCCTTGTTGATTCAACGATATCTACAGATAGAATATCTACATTTGGCTTTGGTGAGAGCAAGCCAATTGTAGATATCAAAACGATTGAAGCTATGAAAACAACTCAAGAAAAAGAACAGGCATATTCTAAAAATAGACGAATTGAAATCATGATAATAGATTTATAAAATTTAATTTTATTTCGCATTCAGCGCATCAATGATTTTTTTATCGCTACCATATACATCATTAAAGAAATACAAATGAGAATCGCCACGTCTCATATAACAAGTAAAATACCCAATCATAATAGGAATTTTATTTTCAACTGCAACGCCATAATTTTTACCATCCTTGAGTATTTCATCAATTTTGGTTTGGGTAATACCTTGTACTGACAATAAATAATTTGCAAACTTTATTGGATTATGCAAACGAATACAGCCATGACTATAGGATCTAAAGTCATTATCGAACAAGTAGCGTGCAGGCGTATCGTGCATATAGATCGAATACGGATTTGGGAACAGGAACTTCACTTGACCCAATGAATTATTCGGACCTGGACTTTCTTTGATGACAAACGGGAAATTATTTTCTGTGTATGATGCAAAAGATGTTGGAGTCGGCACCACAACATTGTTTTCGTATAAAACCATGTTGTGCTTTTCCAAATATGTTGGATCTGCTTTCAACTTCGGTAACATCTCTTTAGTAGCAATGGAACGTGGTACTGTCCAGTACGGATTAAATTCCACACTTGTAATTAGAGAATGAAAAACAGGCGTTTGATTTAACAGTTTCCCAACAATAACAACTTCTGAGTAAACAATTTTATCATTTTTAAAATAATACAAGGTGTAATCAGGAATATTAACCAATATAAATTCTTTCGAAACATCAACATCAAACCATCTACAACGCTCCATATTTGCTTTAATGGCGCTTCGAATTTGTGTCGGTGTAAAATTTAATTTGGCAATTGTTGCCTTATCAATTTCTCCTGAAGGATGTATCCCTACATGGCTTTGAAATACTTTAATCGATTGATACAATTGTTCGTCAAAAACATTATCAATCGATTTAATATCATATTCAGTTGTTGAGTGCAATCGCACCTTTATATCAAAAATCACATGTGAGGTATCTCCTTTAATAAGTTTTTTCCCAATGTATCGTATTTGGGTTGATACATAACCCCGTGCCTCAAGCGAATCCATATTTAAAAGCACCTCGCGCAAATGAGTATACACAAATATTTTGGGGCGAAACTTTTCAGATATGGTATTAATTTTGGAAGTAAACGCATCTACCAAAACTGAATCGTATATATAATTCCTTTCTGGTCGTGAATAATTCCATTCTGGATAAATAGTTTCAGGATCTAGTCTTCCTAAATACAAATGATGCACGTAGGTATACATTGCCTTTGTCATTAACAATTCCAAATCCAATGCTTCTTCGATGCTTAAGGTATCATTTGCTTTATACGCACTGTATTTAGTTGAAAGCTGCGTATACTTATACGTTTCAGGCTCCAAACCCTCGTATATACTTTCCTTTAAAACAGCTAAGGCTTTTTCAAATTTATTTTCCGTTGCCCAGAACAATTGATAGTTATTCTTTTCATACAAATTAAAAATACTATCTTCGGAATGAATCGAAATACTTTTACATGCAATACCTTGTGATAAAGAATCTGCTCGTAAAATACGTTGAGATACAGAAGAGGATGCAGCGTCAAACAAGTCCGTTTTAAAAATCGGATTGTTATTGGTTACTATTGCAACCGTATCCGGTGAGGTGCTTACATGATTGCTGGTTGCAGGTTGCGTTTTCTTCGTACAAGAAAGAAAACCAATAAAAAGAAATAATAGAAACACACGATTTAACATTTAACTAAGTTACCAAACTTAGTTAATGCAACCAAACAGAGTTGTTTAAATAATTATTGTCTGGATAATAATGGAAAATAATTGCGTTGTTCGATAACTTCATTGCAAATTTATCAAAAGTGTTTTGCGGTAATGTTGGGCAACCCAAACTTCTACCCAAACGTCCTAATTCTTTTATGGTAGTAGAATCTGCATAAGCAGCTGTGTGCATTACGATCGAACGCAGACGCGCATTATTGTTAAAGCCTTGATCTAAACCGTCCATCCGTATCGACAAGCCATGTAATCCAACATACGCTTCCGCTAATTTATAAAAACCCAAACTTGACTTATTGGATTCAGACTCATTAGAAAAGCTTGTTGTATTATTTTCACCTGAAAACTTCCCATGACATACATAATCTAAGCATGCCAAAGATGTATCCAATAAATCAATTAAATAAAATCGCTGTTCTGTAGATGGTTTTGAAAAGTCTACAATAGCGACAAAACGGTATTTCTCATGCAATGAATCCTGTATCGCAGCCACGCCTTTTAATGCACAGCTCAAAGCAGTAGAATCAACAGATAATAGCGTATTTTTATATGTAGTCAATTCAACATCCCCCATTTCTTCAATTGTAGTCGTTGACCAAACAAATGAAGAAATAACGAGCACAACTGGAATAAACACAAGAAATAGCCTCATAAGGTATTAACACATTTAATCTTAAAATAATTCAATTCCCGACTTAAATAATACGAACTCGATTCGTAAATTGTTTTATGAGCTTCTTTTGTTGTTTAAAAGGCATTGTAAGATTGTATTTTAAAAGCACAATGTTGTAATACATTCATACTATTTTATACAGATATTGAAATTACACAACCAAATTTAACTATGAGCATTAAATACCCAATTGACAAGCCATATACGCTTTCGTACGACATTCTTATTAAAACTTTTCAAACAGACAGCATAAATGGTATAAATCAAGTAGAAGCTTCGAATCGAACAAAGGAGTTCGGAATGAACAATTATCAAACACGCAAGCAAAAAAGTATTTGGATGATTTTATTGCTGCAATTTAAAAGTGCCATTGTTTATTTATTAGCCGCTGCCGCAGCAGTCTCTTTTTATTTTGGCGATATGATTGAAGCTGGGGCAATTCTATTTGTTATTTTAATCAATGCCCTCATTGGCTTTTTCATGGAGCTTCAAGCACGGAGCTCCATGCGCGCATTAAAAGATATGGATATCATCAAAACGAATGTGATTCGCGATGGTAAAAAACAAGAAATACCATCTGAAAACATAACACCAGGCGATATCGTGATACTAGAAGCTGGTGACGTTGTGCCAGGCGATGGACGCATTATAGAAGCCAATCAATTAAAATGCGATGAATCGTCACTCACCGGCGAATCATTGCCTTCAGAGAAAGGCACAGAAGTATTGCCGGATGAAACTGCTCTTGGCGACCAACACAACATGGTTTTCAAAGGCACTTCGGTTGTGAATGGAAACGCCAAAATTATCATTACAGGCATTGCTAAACATACACAACTCGGCACCATTACTTCACTCGTTGAAAAGTCGGAAGATAAACAAACACCTTTAGATGAAAAGATAGGAAACTTAAGTAAAAGGCTCATCTGGTTAACATTAGGAATGACCATCATCTTTGCGGTTACAGGATTTATACAAGGGAAAGAGTGGATATTAATTTTTGAAAGTTCGATAGCACTTGCGGTTGCAGCATTCCCCGAAGGATTGCCTATCGTGTCAACCATTGCACTCTCGCATGGTATGTTATTAATGGGAAAACGAAATGCCATCGTTAAAAAATTGTCTGCAGTTGAAACACTGGGAGGTACAAATGTAATTTTAACAGATAAGACAGGCACCTTAACAGAAAACAAAATATATGTAGAAACGTTTTCATTCCCGGAAGAAAAAGTAGCCGTTACTATTACCAACAATCAGTTAAGTTTCAAGGATAATGTGATAGAAAAAAGTAAAGAGAATTTTGAAATCATGCGATTAGTTGGAGCTTTGTGCAACAATGCACCAACGGACAGTGTCGAGCAGAAAGACGAATACAAACCTTCCGCTGGCGATCCGATTGATATTGCATTAATACTTTTAGCTAAAGCATCGGGCGAAGCAGCAAAGGACTTACATACACAATTTGAACGCATCAGTGAAGTCCCCTTCAACTCGGATATCAAAATCATGGCCACCTTGCATCATTCACCTAAGGGGAAATTTGTTGCTGCCAAAGGTTCTGTTGAACACCTATTGAACAAATGCTCGAAGATTTTGTTGAACGGCGAAGTTAGAGAATTG
>JAYTLG010000161.1:0-11195 GCA_043729555.1 Cytophaga sp. | reverse complement strand
CGTTTTTTCATACGCCTCCTGTGACATTTCATTTAAAATATCAATTTTATTTCCATCACCAAACCACGCAATGATTGGTGCATAAATGTTTTCTTTTTTCTTATCCTTCTTTTGTTTTTCTGGATTCGGGAATAGGTGTGTAAATTCGGATCGAATTGCTTTTCCAATTAAGAAATAGGCAACATTTGCAATTCCTTCTAATTCGCCTTCATATACCAATTCAACTTTTCCAGTGATAGAAGGAATCACGGCATACAAATCAGAGATACGTGTATGCGTATCTTTTTCTCCATTGATCAGCATGCGACGTTCGGCATAACTATACAGACTCTCCATGGCAGAAATTGTCATACGTGCAGACACGCCACTTTTTTGATCAACAAATTCACTTTGGCGCGCTTGGAAAGCAATCTCTTCAATTAATACACTCATTAAATCATCAACAACAATATGCTTGCGCTGGTGCGCACTTATATTCGCTTCTTGAGCAGTGATTTCTTTTGATATTACAATTGACTTTGGATAGTGCGTCAATATTTGTGCGTCTATTCGGTCTTTTAAAGGCGTCACAATGGAACCACGGTTTGTGTAGTCTTCAGGATTTGCAGTAAACACAAATTGAATATCAAGGGGCAAGCGTAATTTGAATCCTCGAATTTGTATATCTCCTTCTTGTAACATATTGAACAAGGCCACTTGTATGCGTGCTTGTAAATCAGGCAATTCATTGATAACAAAAATTCCACGGTGCGAACGGGGAATCAAGCCATAATGAATCACACGCTCATCTGCATAGGTTAATTTTAATGAAGCGGCTTTGATTGGATCCACATCGCCAATTAAATCAGAAACAGAAACATCTGGCGTTGCTAATTTTTCAGTATATCGCTCACTTCTGTGAATCCATTGAATAGGTGTACTATCACCATGTTCATCAATCGCATCAATAGCGAAACGCGATAAAGGTTTTAACGGATCATCATTCAATTCAGAAAATGCTACAACGGGCATATACTCATCCAACAAATGCGTCATCATGCGCGCAATACGTGTTTTTGCTTGTCCACGCAAACCTAATAAAATGATGTTATGTTTGGCTAGTATTGCCGTTTGTAATTGAGGTATTACGGAGTCTTCAAATCCTTTAATGCCTTCAAATAAGTTTTGTTTCTTTTTTAATGCATCGATTAAATTATCTCGCATCTCATCTTTAACACTTTTAGACGTATATCCCGCAGCTTTGAGTTGACCTAGCGTGCTGATTTTTTTTATGTCGTATTTCATATGTAACCTTTATCAGTAATTTAATTCAGTCTTTAAAAATTCCAAATAACAAAAAAACAAATTCCAAACGGAATCGGATTTAGGGCAGTTTGGAATTTGTTTTTTTGTTATTTGGAATTTGAAATGTACGCTTTAGCGCACATTTTTCTTTCTGTTCTTTATATAATCTTCAAACACAAAATCACCTAATCCCTCAAGACCACTATAAAATGCTTTGCCATTATTGGTTTGTGTAAACTCGCGTACAAACTGTTGTAGATATGGGTCGCGCGCAATCATGAAGGTTGTAATGGGTATTTTTAAACGGCGACATTGTGCAGCCATATTCATCGTTTTTTTGATTACTTTTCGATCCAAGCCAAAACTATTTTTGTAATAGCGACCATGTTCTTTGATACAGGTTGGTTTCCCATCCGTTATCATAAAGATTTGTTTGTTAGGGGTTTTTCTTCTGCGTAGTATATCCATAGCTAGTTCCAAACCTGCATAGGTATTGGTGTGGTAGGGGCCGACTTGTAGAAAAGGCAAATCTTTTAATTCGACCGGCCATGCATCGTCGCCAAATACAATGATATCCAAAGTGTCTTTTGGATATTTTGTTTTAATCAATTCAGCCAATGCCATTGCAACTTTTTTGGCTGGGGTGATACGATCTTCTCCATATAAAATCATAGAGTGCGAAATGTCAATCATCAATACCGTTGAACTAGACGATTTATGTTCACGTTCACGAATTGTTAAATCATCATCGTATAATTTGAACTCATCAATCCCATGATTGATTTGGGCATTGTGGATAGAGGAAGTCATGTCAATAGAATCCAAAGTATCCCCAAATTGAAAAGGCCTAGAGTCTGAATTAAATTCATCTCCCAAACCACTTTTAGTGGTTTGGTGATTGCCCACCGAACTCTTTTTTAGTTTCCCGAAAATCTCTTCGAGGGTAGATTTGCGTATACTTTGTTCCGTCTTTGAGGTTGGTTGAGGAATCTTGCCCTTGCCCGGCACATCGGTTATAAAACCGTTTTCCTTTAAATCATTTATAAAATCGCCCATACCATAGGATGGGTCAACAAATTTATATTGCTGATCTAACTCATTCATCCACGTTAAGGTTTCAGAAACGTCACCATTAGTCAGTTGTAGCAGGTGTAAGAATATTTTATTAAGCCCTTCAAATCCATTTTCCTGGTTTGGTGGTGGCACGTATGTAGAGAATCTGTTACCAATCATAATTGTAAAACACTTATCAAGCCTATTTAGTTGAAGATAGGAAAAAATTAAAATGGAATTGTTAAAATGCTATTTTTAGATTTCTAAAGCGGTTTTATGAGCATTTCTATTTAAAGTTTAATTCTACTCGTCTTTTTGGACAAATTCTTTAAAAAGTTATATAATCACCATTTTATACCAATAAATCATCAGAGGCAATACATTTATTTCAAAAATACTACTTAATATTATATTAACTATTTCTTGTTCAATAATATATATTTTTTTATTCAAAAATAAAGTATTCATTATTGAAATTGGAAACCGTATTAATTATGGAATTTTAATAAAGAATTCACTCAAATTTAGCTTTATTTGTACATACCCAATACCCTATATGCAAAAAGGGTGTGATGGGCTACTTAGTTTTGGACTTTTAAACGATTTCAATCTATTAAAATTCAGTCTATTGTGCCACTTGCGGTGTTTTTGGGTAATAGCATTAGAAATACAATATAATTAGTTCGAAGTAGTATTATGGGAAAAAGAATTTTCGTTTTCGACACAACGCTTAGAGACGGTGAGCAAGTACCAGGTTGTCAATTAAACACGGAGGAAAAAATCATTGTAGCGAAAGCTTTAGATGAGTTAGGTGTTGATGTGATCGAAGCAGGTTTTCCGGTTTCAAGTCCAGGAGATTTTAACTCAGTAGTAGAAATTACAAAAGTGGTAACACGACCGACAATTTGTGCACTTACCCGTGCCAGAGAAGCGGATATTAATATTGCTGGTGAAGCATTACGTTTTGCAAAACGTAGCCGTATTCATACAGGTATTGGTAGTTCTGATATTCATATTGAACATAAATTGCGTTCTACGCGCGAAAATATTCTTGAAATGGCTGTAGCTGCTGTAAAGCAAGCGAAGAAGGTTGTTCATGAAGTTGAGTTTTTCTGCGAAGATGCTGGCCGTGCAGACGAAGCATTCCTTGCGCGTATGGTTGAAGCGGTAATCGAAGCAGGTGCAGACGTAGTAAATATTCCAGATACAACAGGTTATATGTTGCCTTGGCAATATGGCGAGCGTATTAAATATTTGATGAACAATGTATCAAATATTGATAAAGCTATTTTAGCTGCGCATTGCCACAACGATTTAGGTTTAGCAACTGCAAATTCACTTGCTGCATTAACGAACGGTGCACGTCAGGTTGAATGTACAATCAACGGTATCGGCGAACGCGCAGGTAATACAGCTTTAGAAGAAGTTGTAATGGCGATGGAATGCCATAAAGAAACATTGGGCTTTGAGACGGGCATCAATCATAAAAAATTGGTTCCAATCAGCCACTTGGTATCTACATTGATGCACATGCAAGTGCAATCAAACAAAGCAATTGTTGGTAGAAATGCATTTGCACACTCTTCAGGTATTCACCAAGATGGTTTCTTGAAGCACCGCGAAACGTATGAAATTATTGATCCTGCAGCGGTTGGCGCAGATTCATCGTCAATCATTCTTACTGCACGTAGTGGTAGAGCAGCGTTGAACCACCGTTTAGCAACAATTGGTTATATGTTATCTAAAGAACAATTAGATCAAGCATACAACCAGTTCTTAGACATGGCAGATCATTTGAGAAAAGTTGAAGATGAAAACTTGCACGAATTGATGCGCGGCAAAGTTTACGCAAAGTAGTTGAAATAGAAATAAAAGAAATAATTATAACTAGTATCTGAATATAGAAATGGGAACGACCTTATTCGAAAAAGTTTGGAATGCACACGTAGTAACGGAAGTGAAAGATGGTCCAAGCATCTTGTACATCGATAAACAATTGATTCACGAAGTTACAAGCCCGCAAGCATTTGCTGGTATTGAAAAAAGAGGTATTGGTGTTTTCCGTCCAGAAAGAACATTAGCAACTCCGGATCACAACGTGCCTACCAAAGGACAAAATTTACCAATCGTTGAAGACTTATCTCGTTTTCAAGTTGACAAGTTAACGGATAACTGCAACAAGTTTGGTGTTACATTATATGGCTTGGGACACGCATCTCAAGGTGTTGTACACGTAGTAGGGCCTGAAACAGGAACTACTCTTCCGGGTATGACAATTGTTTGTGGTGATTCACATACATCTACACACGGCGCGTTTGGTTCAATCGCATTTGGTATCGGTACTTCTGAAGTTGAGCAAGTATTGGCTACGCAGTGTTTGATGCAAACAAAAGCGAAGACATTAAAAATTGAAATCAATGGCAAACTTGCAAAAGGTGTAACAGCGAAAGATGTTATTCTTTATGTAATCGCTCAAATTTCTGCTGCAGGCGGAACGGGTTATTTTGTTGAGTACTGTGGTTCTGCAATCACAGCGCTTTCGATGGAAGCACGTATGACAATCTGCAACATGAGTATCGAAATGGGTGCTCGTGGTGGTATGATTGCTCCAGACGAAACAACATTTAACTACATCAAAGGACGTGAATTTGCTCCTAAAGGTGCTAAGTGGGATGAAGCAGTTGCATACTGGAAAACATTGTACACAGATGCAGATGCAACGTTTGATAAAACATTGAAATACGATGCTGCGGATATTGGACCGATGATTACGTACGGAACGAATCCAGGTATGGGTATCAGTGTAAATAAAAACATTCCTTCTATTGATTCAATCGAAGAAAGCAATAAAGTTACCTTCAAAAAAGCACTTGATTACATGGGCTTTGATGCTGGTGATACATTGATTGGCAAACAAGTAAACTGGGTATTCTTGGGTAGCTGTACAAACGGTCGTATCGAAGATTTAAGGCAGTTCGCCGAATTTGTAAAAGGCAAAAAGAAAGCAGCAAACATCAATGCCTTGATCGTGCCAGGGTCGAAGCAAGTTGAAAAACAAGCAATCGCTGAAGGTATTGATAAAGTATTGGCTGCAGCAGGTTTTGAATTAAGAGAGCCAGGTTGTTCTGCATGCCTTGCAATGAATGAAGACAAAGTTCCAAAAGGTGAATATTGTGTATCTACATCGAACCGTAATTTCGAAGGTCGTCAAGGACCTGGCGCACGTACATTGCTTGTAAGTCCGTTGACAGCAGCAGCGATTGCGGTAACTGGCAAAATTGTTGATGTGCGTGAAATGTTGAACTAATTTCAACTTTCTATTTCATTCATTAAAAGAATTTAAGATTTAAAAACATTCCGAAACAATGGAAAAATTCATAACAATACAATCAACTGTCGTTCCACTTCCTATTGAAGATGTGGATACAGATCAAATCATACCTGCTCGTTTTTTGAAAGCAACTACAAAAGAAGGTTTTGGCAAAAGCCTTTTCTGTGATTGGAGATACAAAGAAGATGGTTCGCCAAAAGCAGATTTCGTAATGAACAACCCAATTTACAGCGGACAAATTTTGGTTGCTGGTAAAAACTTCGGTTGTGGTTCTTCTAGAGAGCACGCTGCTTGGGCGATTGGTGACGCTGGTTTCCGTGTGGTCGTATCTTCTTTCTTTGCAGATATTTTCCGTGGTAACGCATTAAACAACGGTATTCTTCCAGTACAAGTATCGGATGCATTCTTGAAAAGCATTTTCGATGCAGTTGCTGCAAATGCAAAACAAGAATTAACAGTTGATTTAGCGAACCAAGTAATTTCAATTACTGGAACAGATAAGAAAGAAAGTTTTGTAATCAATGAATACAAAAAAACATGTTTGATCAATGGTTACGATGATATCGATTACTTGTTGAGCGTGAAGGATAAAATCGAAGCGTATGAAAAATCTTCGAAGTATTTAAGTCTATTAGACTAAGGCGTAAGGCTTAAAGCCTAATGCTTTGTTCTAACAATCAATACAATTAATAGTAAGATTGAATATTTCTCAATCATTGCTTAAAAAGAAAACATAAGTAAAATATTTTGCACCAAACAAGCCTTAGGCTTTTAGCCTAAGGCGTTTCGCTTAACATGGAAAAGAAAATTGCAGTATTAAAAGGTGATGGTATCGGTCCGGAAGTAACGGATCAAGCATTAAAAGTTTTGAAAGCAGTAGAAAAAACTTTCGGTCATACATTTCATTATACAGAAGCACTAGTAGGTGCAGTTGCTATTGATGCAACAGGAGACCCATTTCCTGCTGAAACATTGAAAGTATGTCAGGATTCTGATGCAATCTTATTTGGCGCTATCGGTCACCCGAAATACGACAACGATCCAAAAGCAAAAGTACGTCCTGAGCAAGGTTTACTTGCAATGCGTAAGGCTTTAGGTTTGTTCGCAAATATTCGTCCGGTTAATACGTACAAAATATTAGAAAACGCTTCTCCATTACGTGCAGACCTTGTGCAAAATGTAGATTTCGTTGTGTTCCGCGAATTGACGGGTGGTATATACTTTGGTGCACGTGGTCGTAGCGAAGATGGTAACATGGCATTCGATACATGTACGTACACACGCGATGAAATTCTTCGTATTTCTAAATTAGCTTTCGAATCTGCACGTCTTCGTAAAAACCACGTTACGTTGGTAGATAAAGCAAACGTATTGGCATCTTCGCGTCTTTGGAGAGAAGTTGTTAAAGAATACCATGCTGCAAACTTTGCGGATGTAACGCTTGATTTCATGTTCGTTGATAATGCGGCAATGAAAATTATTCAACAACCAGCATTCTTTGATGTTGTGCTAACGGAAAACATGTTTGGTGACATCATCACTGATGAAGCTTCTGTAATCACAGGCTCTATGGGCATGTTGCCTTCAGCTTCTGTTGGCAGCGTAGTTGGGTTGTATGAGCCAATACATGGTTCGTATCCTGAAGGTGCTGGCTTAAACATTGCAAATCCGAACGGTGCAATTCTTTCAGCAGCATTACTACTAGAAACTTCATTTGGAATGGTTGCTGAAGCAAAAGCAATTCGTACAGCAGTTGAAAAAGCAATGGAAGATGGAATTTTAACGATTGATATTCGTCGTGAAAAACCAAACTCTACTACAGAAGTTGGCGACTATGTTGCAAACTTAGTAGCAAAAGGTGCAGTTGTAGTAGCTTAATTTTAATAAACAGATTTGACCGTGAGTAATATATTAAATAAATATAGTAGGGTATTAACGCAAGATCCATCGCAACCTGCATCTCAGGCGATGATGTATGGTGCGGGATTTACAGACGAAGACATGAAAAAGCCAATCGTTGGGATTGGTAGCACAGGTTTTGATGGCAATACTTGTAACATGCACTTGAATATTCTTGCGGCACAAGTAAAAGGTAGTGTCATTCGTGGCGGTATGGTTGGCTTAGGTTTCAATACTATTGGTGTAAGTGATGGTATCTCTATGGGTACAGAAGGAATGCGTTTTTCACTTGTATCTCGTGATGTTATCGCAGATTCAATTGAAACAATATGTAGCGCACATTATTACGATGCATTGGTAACGGTAGTAGGTTGTGATAAAAACATGCCGGGTGCTGTAATGGCTATGGCTCGTTTGAATCGTCCTGCAATCATGGTTTACGGAGGTACAATTCACTCTGGTCACTACAAAGGCGAGAAACTCAACATCGTTTCTGCATTTGAAGCGTTGGGTAAAAAAATAGCCGGAACAATTTCGGAAGAAGATTACCAAGGCGTGATTAAAAATGCTTGTCCGGGTGCAGGTGCTTGCGGTGGCATGTACACAGCAAATACAATGGCATCAGCAATTGAAGCAATGGGATTAACACTTCCATATTCTTCATCCGCGCCGGCAACAAGCGAAAAGAAAAAGGCAGAAACATTGGCGCTTGGTAAAGCAATGATGTTATTGTTAGAAAGAGATATTAAGCCTCTCGACATCATGACATTCGAAGCATTTGAAAATGCAATTCGAGTAATTATGGTTTTAGGTGGTTCTACAAATGCAGTAATGCACTTGATCGCTATGGCGAAGTCTGCAGGCATTAAGTTAACGATTGATGACTTCCAACGCATTAGCGATACAACACCGTTATTGGCAGACTTAAAGCCAAGCGGCAAGTATATGATGGAAGACATGGACGCTATTGGTGGCGTACCTTCTGTTATGCGTTTGTTAGCTAAACATAAATTATTGCATTTAGATTGCATGACTGTAACAGGTAAAACTGTTGGAGAAAATTTGGAAGAAGCGAAAGACTTACCTGAAGATCAAGATTTGATGTATCCTTGGGATAGTCCAATCAAACAAACAGGTCACTTGCAAATTCTTTACGGCAATCTTGCACCCGAAGGTTCGGTAGCAAAAATTACCGGTAAAGAAGGAACATTCTTTGAAGGCCCTGCTCGTGTGTACAACTCGGAAGAGGAAGTAAATAAAGGCTTAGAGGCAAACGAAGTAAAAGCCGGTGAAGTAATCGTTATACGTAACGTAGGCCCTAAAGGTGGTCCGGGTATGCCAGAAATGTTGAAACCTACTGCCTTATTAATGGGTTTAGGCTTGGGCAATGAATGTGCATTGATTACAGATGGCCGCTTCTCGGGCGGTACACATGGTTTCGTAGTAGGTCACATTACACCAGAAGCAATTGATGGTGGCACGATAGGCTTGGTACAAAATGGCGACATCATCTTAATTGATGCTGTTAAGAGAATCTTAGAAGTGAAAATTTCTGAGGAAGAGATAAGCAAGCGCCGTGCTGCATGGATAAAACCTGCACCTAGAGCTACGTCTGGCGTATTGTATAAGTATATGAAATTAGTAGCTTCTGCATCTGAAGGATGCGTAACCGACAAGTAATAAAAAGCTAGCTTTATGAAGCCAAAGATTAAATTAAGAGGAGCAGAGTACATTGTTCGCATCATCGAATTGTTAGATGCGCGCGACCTTTTTGCCTACCCAGGCGGAGCAATTCTACCTATCTACGATGCCCTTGCATATAGTAGTTTAAATTGTGTCTTGGTTCGTCACGAACAAGGTGCAGCCTTCATGGCGAATGGCTATGCACGTGTTTCTGGTCGTCCAGGATTTTGCTTAGCAACATCTGGCCCAGGTGCTACCAACTTAGTTACAGGCATTGCAGATGCATATGCTGACAATATTCCGATGATTGCAATCACGGGACAAGTTGCATTGAATTTAATTGGATCGGATGCGTTTCAGGAAACAGACATCACAGGTATCTGTATTCCGATTACGAAAAAAACATATTTACTTACAGGCTTAGAACATGCTGCAGAAATTTTCTGTGAAGCATACACAGTCGCTGTTAGCGGCCGTCCAGGTCCGGTATTGATTGATGTTCCAAGAAGTATTCAAGCGGAATATGTTGAATTGGATGAAGATTGGGAAACACAGTTTACAAAACCTGAACGTGTATTAATAAACAACTTCAGCAATCAAGACATTGCAGCAGCAGTTGAATTATTTAAAAATGCAGAACGCCCATTGATCTTATGCGGCCACGGTATTTTATTGTCGAAAGCTTGGGATGAATTAAGAACATTTGTACATCGCGAAAATGTTCCTGTCATTTCTACCATTCTTGGTATTGGTGCTATGGAACACGACGATCCATTGTATTTTCAATGGTTAGGCATGCATGGTATGAAATATTGCAACGATGCGGTACAAGAAGCAGATTTAATTGTTGCTTGGGGTATTCGTTTCGATGATCGTATTACAGGTAAGCTTGCAGACTTTGCCCCTAAGGCTAAAGTGATACATGTTGATATTGACAGAAGCGAATCAAGTAAAAATGTACCAACAAAAGTTTTCATCAATGGCGATTTAAAAACCGTTATTGATCGCATGCCAGATACACGTACGGATAGTAATGTTCGTGATAGAGCTGCTTGGGTTACAAAACTTCAAGAAGCACGTCAAGAATATCCCTTACAAGAAGCAGACTACAGCAAGTTTACACAAGTTGCTGCAATACAATTGTTAGATGAAATGTTGGATCGTTCGGCTGTTATTTCTACAGACGTTGGGCAACATCAAATGTGGGCAGCACAATATTGCCAACGTTTAAAACCAAATCACTTCTTAACTTCAGGCGGACTAGGTTCTATGGGCTTTGGCTTACCAGCAGCTATGGGTGCACAAGCAGCGTTGCCTTTCAACGATGTATGGTGTATTACAGGTGATGGTTCATTTCAAATGAACATGCAAGAATTGGTTACGTGTGTACAAGAAAAATGGCCAGTGAAAATATTAATCTTAGATAACAATTATTTAGGAATGGTACGTCAGTGGCAAGAACAGTTTTATTCTAAAAACTACAGTGGTGTTAACTTGTTGAATCCGGACTTTGTAATGCTTGCAAAAGCATGTGGAATGGAAGCATGTTATGTAGACAACACAGAAGACTTGAAGAAAGCAATTCAGACTGCACACGACCACGAAGGACCGTACTTGGTACATGCACACGTAATGAAAGAAGAAAACGTATTGCCAATGGTTGCACCAGGTACATCCTTGTCTCAGACAATTTATTATCCTGCAAAAGCACAAACAGAAAAAGTTGCGAAGTAATTTTATTCGTGAAATATAAAACAGGAAAGACAGTTCGTAAGGGCTGTCTTTTTTTATTCTCAAATTTAACTTATAGATAAATTAAATACATCTTAGCATTTTAAATTTGATGTAGTTAGTCGTCCCTTAAAAAGTGTCTCAAGCCTTATCATATCTATTGTGTAGCGATAAAAAAGGGTTAAATTTCCCTTAGTAATTATAAAAGGCCACT
>JAYTLG010000160.1:0-4253 GCA_043729555.1 Cytophaga sp. | reverse complement strand
TTGTTGAAAATGGATTGGGGTAATTAAGTACATGGCTTAATTGTATGCTTGTGGTGCTTTCAATCGTAAATTCCAGCGTTTCTTCAGTAGAATTGTTGTAAGTATCCCAAATTTTAAATCGCAAAGTGTACGTTCCTGGAGCTAGATTTGTTAATGGAAATCGTACAGTACCTTTTGAATAGTCGTCTTGTGCAGCAGTATAATATTTATTTAAAATAATTACGTTCGTGTTATTACTTAATACCAATGTAATTTCGTGCCCAATACCTGCGGCGGATACATTTATACCATTTTCATCCGAAACATTCGCGAAGAAAATTGGGTTCTCTCTTGTAATACCTCCCGATACAAAGGATGCATCGTTTAAATATAATTTTACCAGCGGTGGCGTTCTGTCAATTGGTGCATTGGGGTTGGAACCACCAACAACAATATTGCTTAAATAGCCACCGGCATCGGTACTGCCAGTTGTAAGCTCCGAGTACAAACTTACTTTGCCGTAATCGTATTGGTATGAAATGTCCTTAGGTACGATAAATGATATCGTATATGCGCCACTTGTAACCGTAGCTAAACCATCAAAAATAATATTGTTTTGTAACTTGAATGTCGTAGAGGGTGATCCATTAGTTCCTAATGTAGCAATTGTTGCAGGCTTATCGTATATGGTTATTTTAGCTAGTCCTGTGTAGTTTGTTAATGTTGCGCCTGTGTAATCCTGCACCAAGCCTTCGAGCGTTACTTTGCTTAAAGCTTTTAATGTATCCGGCACACTATTAACAGCTGTGCCGTTAACGGTAGTTATAACCATCGTATGTTTGGGATAACGTATTTTCATACTGGGGTCTCCAAACATGGTATAGTTTCTATTATATACGCCCTGAATACTGGCGTTTTTTGTTTCTTTAATAATATCTCCTAATGAGTAATAAGTGCCGTCTGGATTTTTTAAAAATGCATAATTATAAAATGCACGATTGATTGTAGCATTTGTACTTGCAAATACGGTACGCGTAGAGGTTAAATTTGCAAAAGATCCGCCATTGCCACTGTAAAAAACATTTTCAGCACCGCAGGTTAGACCCGGCTTGTCGTATCTCCCAAAGCTACATGTTGCTGTAATCGAAAAATGTAGGTGGTTTATGTTTATCCAATTATTGATAGATGCAGTGGTGACAATCGCTTCTTGTGCTAATCCATTATTTCCACCATGTCCAACATAATTCCATATGAGTGTGCCTTCGTCAATATCTCTGTTGATTGCGTCATATACAAGACTTGCTGTTTCTCCTCCAGGCGTCGATTCTTGAGGATATGCATCTATATAAATTTTATTGATATTTATTTGGGGATTATTTGCACCTACAATATTGGCTAAATATTCTGTATCGTTTAAGTGTAAATTCGCATCACCGTCATCTGCAATAAGTGTCATTTTATTTTCCCAATTTCCGTTTGATGCAGTTGAAGGGTTCGATGCACTTATTATTTTACTGACTACAACATCTGCTTGCAAGCTTGTTTTTACTGGGATACGGCCTACACCAATATTTAAAGTATTATTTTCTACAGGACTTTCACTCCAATAGCCTTCATTCAAATCCATAAAACCAAAATAATCGTCCGAATTATATGATTGCAAATCATCTAATGAATTTCGAGATTCATAAGTGGGAACAAAGTTTCCTCCGAGACCTAAGTGGTTTTTGTAATCAAAATTTCCGCCTCCAAATAACAGCAAATATTTTAATTGTGCTCCAGGTATTCCTCTGTCATAAACCATTTTTGTAAAATCTCGAATGGCGGTAAGGTCGGACTTTCCGCTTGCGAACTCGTTATATACCTGGTCTATGGTGCAGATATAAATATTAAGACCATCATTTGCAGTTCTAAAGTTTGCCAAGCGTTGAGCTTGCGCCATAAAAATTGGATGCGTAACAATAATCATGTCTGGCATGTTGCTAGATGATATGTCGTGTAAATTTTGATCCGGTACCAAACCAACAAAGGTAGGGTTAGGGAATGCGCTTCCTTTTAAAATAACGTATTCTTTTAAAATCGAACTGTTCGCTCCAAATTCCATTGACCCATTACTGTATGTGTAGTTTTGATTCAATACATTTTGCGGGTCTGTAATATCCCAAATCATTTCTGTTCCATCTGTTCCAAGCAAAGAATAGGTAGTGCTTGGTTGTGCAATGCTTTTAGAAGAACGGAAAAATGTTTGAACACCGTATATACTTAATGTTTTAAAAAATGTTAATTCTAAATAATTGGCATGTGCAATGGCTGACGCATTTCCATTTGTAAAGGTCATACCAACAGTTAGATTAGAACTGCCGCCAACTAGAGATGCATCGAAGTTGTAACTAGTACTTGCATTAACACCCAATGGTGCATGTGAGGCTCCACTTAGTGCAGGAATATTTTGAGTGCCTAAATTTGCACCATTGATTTTGTAAACCATTTGTGTGCCAACATACGAACGTCCCATTATAGCACTAGCTAATCTGACGTTCGTACTAGGCACAAGCCCTGTAACATTAAATGCAGTATTTAGATTTGGTATGTATGGACTGAATTGAAAACCATACCATTCTCTACCAGAATCGATAACATTATACATATCAGTTTCACTATATACGTGTTCATCAAAATCGGTGAGTGTTTGTAATGTTCCTGCAACAGAATTTTGATTGGCAATACGCAGTCCAGTTTCTTGACCAAATGTTAAGAAGTAATAATTTTGATTTGAATATAAATTATATTCATGGGTATACACATTTGTTACCGCATTATACGACCAAGGGTTTGGAGTTGCTCCATAAAATAAAATATAGTCGTTGTTGTCAAAAATACCGTTTCCATCTTCACTCAAAAAAACAGCATTTTCGACTAAATCATCTAATCTAGGAGCGCTATTTGGTTGAGGTAGCATGCCACCACCGTTTCCATATACTTGTAAGCTAGAAGGGTCAATTGTAGATGTATTGATACCCATACTTGTTAAAAACGCCACATCTAATTTGTAGATGCCATCTTGCGTAACACTCATTTTATACCATTCTCCACTTGCCAAAACGGACCCTGTTGCACTTGTTGTTCGAGCCATGGAATAGGGGTTGGTTGTATAGGGGGTGTTTGTTTGAATCGGCGTATCATCAATTGCTGTTGTTGTGGTATAACGAATAGTTAAACTTGAGATTTGAGTCCAAGTACCATCACCTGATATTTTTAATAATGGAATGTAGACCCGTGTACTTACATAGTCGTTGTAAAGATGTATGTATGTAATAGAAGCCTCAAAATCTAATGTGAGTTTATTTAAAGCACTTTTTGAACTTGAATCGCCCGCATAGTATTGAATGGATTCTTGTGTTATTGTGCCAATTATTTTACTAGGAATGTCTTTTTGTAGAACCAATATACCGTCTTCATTAATAAATGCATCCTTAGCCATTGGATAGCTCACATAAGACCCATCTTGCAATTGTTGAGTAGCATTAAAACCAAGCCATTCGACGTTGTATGTAAGGCTATTTTGTTGAGCAATTGTGGTAAAAGAAACAATACTCAAAAGTAAGAAACAGATGTATTTGAAAAAGGTCATTTAAAACGAAATGAGTTAATTGAATAGTGAATGTGTAAACGCAACAGCCACTTTTTTAGTATATCAATATACTGTTAAATGAAGATTTATGCTGTTTTTTGTTCGCTTTTATTTTGTAAAAGCGACAACAGTACAAATGCTACCATAATCAGCAATATAGATTCTTTTTGGAGTACGATAAGTAACAGGCAAGAAACGATAATTAACAAATATCGGTATTGATTATTCTTCCATGTAAAGTCTTTAAATTTTAAAGCCATTAAGGGTATTTCTGCAATAAGTAAATAGGACATTAACACACAATAACCCAATATGAAATACAGATTATTGATTAATGGAAATAAAAATGAGTTTGAATCCAACGCAATTAAGTTGAATGAGGCAACAATCATGGCATTGCTCGGTGTAGGTACACCAAAAAAACGATCGCTCTGGCGTGTATCTAAATTGAATCTTGCTAAACGTACAGCTGAAAGCATTGCAGGTAGCGTACCAATCAATAGAAATAAGCTAAAGGTATTGTCTGCAAATAAATTGATCGAAGTAATTTCATTGTAGGGAACACCTGTAGTAATCGATGCAATCAGGTACGTAAGCATAACACTTGGCAGAATACCAAAACTTACAACATCGGCTAATGAGT
>JAYTLG010000159.1:0-9057 GCA_043729555.1 Cytophaga sp. | reverse complement strand
CAAATGCAGATAACTGTCACCAGCATCCAGCCGGTTCCCGGAAAGGTCAGTTTCGCCAGATCGTCGGCCTTGGCAAAAGCTTCGGCGTATTGAGGTTTTCTTGTTAATTTACTTATGTACTCAAAATTCCAAATTGGCGGAAGGTAAAAATCTTTCGAAAAGAAAGTGGATTATACGAACAATACTGTATTGGATTTTGGGAGAAGTTACAGGACTTGTTTTATTAATGTCTGTAATAGATATTGATGCACAAAAATTACAGGAAAGTAAAACGTTTTCGGCAGAGCTTTTATATTTGATGATTGTTGGTATTGGTGGCGGATATTTAGGATATCTCTTTACTCGTAAACGCTTAGAAGATACGCCTGATGGAATAGTGTAGATTCACTTTTAAATTAAATACAGTAAACATGACACGATTATTAGTTTATTGTTCGATTTATTTTTACGCACTTGTTTGTATACAAGCAGTTGCGCAAGGTGATGCACCGACGCTTACTAATCCTAGCCTACGTACATTAGGCAAGCCCATTAATACCCTTGAATTTTCAGAGTTTGCCCCAACCATCAGTGCGGATGGAAATACACTTATATTTGAATCCGATAAAAGCGGTCGTTGGCGTTTATATATTTCCTATCAAACAAATGGAGTTTGGTCTGAACCAAAAGATATGGACATTATTAATAACCGAGTAATGCCAGGTGATTTTATTGGCGGACCTTGTTTTAGCTACGATGGCAATCGTTTGTATTTTACATCAAACATGAAAGGTACTGTCGGTGGAATGGATTTGTGGTATAGTGAAAAAATTAACGATATCTGGCAAGCACCTAAAAATATGGGTCGTACGGTAAACACTACAGGATACGATGGCTTTCCTTCCGTATCGCCCGACAATAAAACATTGTATTTTATGCGCGCAGGTACCGCCAATTCGCCAACCGGACAACGTTGTTGTATTCTGATGATGGCAGAAAAACGCGGAGCTTTTTTTATCAATCCAAAAGCATTGCCGTCGCCTGTTAATAGTGGTTGTGAAGGCTATCCACGTATTATGGCGGATGGTAAAACATTGATTTTTTCTTCCTATAGAACAGGAGGCAAAGGTGGTTATGACTTGTATCAATCCAAAAAAAATGGTACAAAGTGGACTGCACCTGTTGCAATGGACTTTATCAATACGCCTAAAGACGATGAGTTGATTTCTGTACCAGCATCAGGAGATATTATTTATTTATCCAATACGAATAAAAATAACAAGGACGATATTTATAAATTACCCTTGCCGAAAAATTTTCAACCAGAAGAAGTTGTATTGGTTCAAGGTGTTGTTAAAAACGAAGAAACCAATAAACCCATGCCTGCGGTTATTCGGGTGAGTAATATTAAAACAAAAGAGAAAATTTCTGAAACCGAAAATGATTCGCTCACAGGGAAATATGATTTGTATTTGCAAAAAGGGAAAAAATACGATGTGTCTGTAACCTCTAAAGGATATAGCTTTCAGTCGGAGGTGTATGATTTAGAACAAGCAAAGGCATATGAAACAGTAAAAAAGGATATGATTTTAGAACCCTTAAAATTGAATGCTTCTTTTAGATTGAATAATTTATTTTTTGAATTTGATTCTGCTTCCTTAACAAAAGAGTCGGAGCTAGAATTGGATCGTGTGGTAGAAATGATGAAAACAAATTCCACCATGCAAGTTGAAATATCGGCGCATACCGATGATGTGGGTAGTGATTTTTATAATGTTAATCTTTCTCAAAAACGTGCTGAGTCTGTTGTGCAATATTTAACAAACCATGGTATTGTTGCTACAAGGCTTATTGCAAAAGGCTATGGCGAATCTGTGCCATCAATGGTAAATGATAGTGATGATAACAGAGCTAAAAATAGACGCGTAGAATTTAAAATAATAAAACTATAAGAATTGAATGTCTGAACCCATTAAAACAGCATTGGTAGGTTTTGGTAAAGCAGGGGAATACCTACATGCGCCATTTATAGCTACCATGCCGATGTTCGAGCTTACAACAATTGTAGAACGCACACCTAAAAAAGCCGCGCAAGCATACCTGCAAGCAAAAGTAGTATGCAGTTACGAAGATGTACTGAAGGATCCCTCGATTGAATTGATTGTATTGGCTACACCCAATGAAACGCATGCAGTAATGGCCGAGCAAGCACTGAAGCATGGCAAACATGTAGTGATTGATAAACCCTTTACCGTGTATGCCGAAGAAGCAAAATATTTGCAACGTATTTCGCACGAAACAACGAAGGATATTTTCGTCTATCAAAATCGTCGATGGGATGGCGATTTTTTAACGGTACAAAAAATACTGTATAACAACTTATTGGGTGATATTATTTCCATCGAATCGCGTTTTGATCGGTATAGACCCGAACCTCGATTAAGTTATTGGAAAGAGTCTGCTGCAATTGGTAACGGCTTGTGGTATGATTTAGGTCCGCACTTGATGGATCAAGCGTTTCAGTTGTTCGGCTTACCTGATACCTATATTGCTTCCGTTAAAAAGCAACGCGCCAATACATCGGGCATTGATTATTTTGATGTGACCTTTGCTTATGAAAATATGACGTATCGCATCCATGCTGGGATGTTGGAGCAAGAGCCGACGCCACGTTGGGCTATTAAAGGAACGCAAGGGACGTATACAAAGTTTGGTGTTGATCCACAGGAAGCACGATTGAATTCAGGAGAACAACCTGTAGGAGCGGAATGGGGGAAAGAAGATTCGTCTGCTTACGGGACACTTGTTTTTAACAACGGTCGAACAGAAAAATATCCAACAGTTAATGGCGACTATCGAACATTTTATGCGGGCGTATATGATTCGATACGAAACGATGCAGCGCCACTAGTCTCTATACACGACGCGGTTGAATTGGTAGGATGGTTAGAGCGACTGGGAAATAATTATGAGTTATGAATTATGAAACGACCGCTGTTGTTGGTATTCCCGCAAGTGCTATAGATTTTTATATGAACAAAAAATAACGCAGGCTGCCAACAACTGATTAATAGTTAAGCTCCCCATGATTGTTGGTGATCTGCGGAAACGCATTACCAATAAATAATATTTGATCAAGCAGAAACACGAACAATAGCAAAAAATATGAATTATAATTTGAATGGCATTTCATTGACAATATTGAATGATTTATCGAGCGATAAAATATTCTTTAAAAATGTACAATTCAGCTAATTCTTGTTCAACAAATTTATCAAAGATTGTATTTCCAACTTGATGTCTTAGTGCCGAAATTGCCGAAATGCCTACATCAATAAGTCTGAGTCCTTTTTCAGTAAGTAAAATATTGTCAAATGTTAACCCACCAATATTAGACGTTCTGCGAATGTCTCTATGCACAAATCCGGCTTTATGTAATTCTTTCAATTCATCTTCAAAAGCATCTAACCACAACGCTCTTTTTTCAACTTCAAAGGCCCTATAATCAATGGGTTTGATTCGTTCCATAACCAATAATTCGGCATTGAATTCTGTATTGAAATCTAATCGAATAAATTGAACAACTAAATTGTTAATACTATTCGCGAATTTCATTTTTTCTGCTTCTGAGCCAATGTCCGAACGGGTATCATCGGTAAATAGTTTAGCCACTTCCGTTTCGGAAAGTACGACTACAGTATTATTTGCACCTGATGATAGACGTTTTGGATATTTCATATTTCTAAATTTGTAGTTATTTAACAGATTACAAACATTAAAGAATCATTCATTTAGTTGAGGCGATTCATAATTATACTCACCGATCTTTTTTTACCAATCTAAAAATCAACATCATTGAAATAAATAAGCCCAAAATTAAGAAGCTTGTAAAGCCTTGAATGAGGAAGGCCGACGTATTGTAGTATTCTTGTGCATCAGTGATTGCAACGATGCTGTTGCTGCCACCGAGTATGGCCTTTTTACCTTCCATGGCAATCATATTTCCAAAGAATTTTGGGTTAATATATGTTACAAAAAAATATTGTAAGGGCAGATTTAAAAATGCCGCTGTTACGGATACGATCACACCACTCATTAAACCATCTTTTATTTGAAAGTCTCCACGCGCAAAGGTAGCATGTCGTTTTTTTATGGCCCAATACATACCAGCTATGGGGAGAATATAAGCGAGGTTTGTAACATATACATGATAATCAATATGGCTGTCGTGAAAACCTAGGAAAAATTCTAAACAGATCCATATAAAGGAGGCTATCGATATTACAATACTTGCTAGTAATTCGTTTTTTATAATCATAAATAGATTTTAGGTTGTAGTCGGATGAGTTTTGATTTTATTGTTTCTTGCTGAACAAAAAGATTGAAGATACTACATGTTTGCTTAGAGCATTACCAATCAATAAATGTTAATAATTAATCAAGGATAAAATGGTTGTGCAATAGGGGGTCAGTTTTTCTTTACCTAGAAGAAAGTCTAGTTCAATTAAAAACGAATAAGCTACAATTTCGCCGTTCGATTTTTTTATCAGTTTGGAAGTAGCCTCCGCAGTGCCACCCGTTGCAAGAATATCATCATGGATAGCAACTCTCCAGCCTGCTTGTATGGCATCTGTGTGCATTTCGATGGTGTTTGTACCATATTCCAATGCATATTCTTCCATGATTGTTTGATAGGGCAATTTTCCTTTTTTACGAATGGGAATCATAGGGATTCCCAGTTCCATTGCGATGGATAATCCAAACCAAAATCCGCGGCTATCCAAACACGCAAGAGCATCTAAATTTAATGGGCGTAATTGATCGACAATTGCGCGTACTATTGCTTTACACAATTCGGGATCTTTTAATAATGGTGTGATATCTTTAAAAACCACGCCCGGTTGTGGGAAATCAACAATATCGCGAATCGTTGTTTTAATTGTTTGTTCTAATGTATTTACTGAAGTGTCCATAAAATTTTCCCTTTAAGGTTGATTCCATCAACAATATACGACATCTTGCAGCTGCTTTACAAGAGTCATTTAGAATGAATAAGGAAATAATTACAGGCATATTAGTGCCCATGCAGCAAGAGATTGAATTGATCTTACACCACATGCATGTTGAAAATATCGTTGAAACAGGGAGTCGTAAGTTTTACGTTGGTGCTATCCAAGGCAAACCATGCGTGGTAAGTTTGTCTCGAATTGGCAAAGTTGCATCATCCGTTACGGCAGCGGTTATGATTGAGCGTTTCGCTGTTGATCGAATGATTGTTACGGGAGTGGCAGGTGGTTTAACCGACGAAGTGAACATTGGAGATATTGTTGTTGCAACAAGCTCTGTTCAGCACGATATGGATTGCAGACCTATTTTTCCGCAGTTCGAAATACCCTTATTGGATATCGCTACATTTACTTGCGATGCAGCCATGGTAGCGGATGCGTATAAGAGTTGTTCGACCTTTATTACCGATGAATTAAGTGATTTCGTAAGTTCAGAAGAACTAGCGGCCTTACGTATTACGGTACCAACAGTTCATAAAGGTCTTTTGGTTAGCGGCGATCAATTTATTGGTACTATGCCGCAATATGAAAAAATTCGTACAGAACTTCCGAACGCAATTTTCGTTGAAATGGAAGGCGCTGCTGTTGCACAAGTATGTTATGAGTACAAGGTGCCATTGGTTGTTGTTCGTTCCATATCCGATAAAGCGAACGCTATTGCACACATAGATTTTAACAGGTATATTGAAAATGTTGCCAAGTATTATACTTGGGGATTAATCGAAGGAATGATGCGGTAAGTAATAGTGTAAAGTTGAAAGTGTATAGTGTGAACGTTGAGTTAACAATTTATGAAATCCTTGAATTGAAAATTCAATATCAAACAACTTTTTATTATTAGAAAATGTTACACTTTACACTTTCAACTTTACACTAATAAAAAATGAGTACTAAAAATAAAAGTTATAAACCATTCGTACGTTAACATGCAAACAATAAAAAACGACCCTAAAATTATCAACGCCTGGTGTACGTATGATTGGGCCAATTCCGTTTATTCGCTTACTATTACAACGGCTATTTTCCCAGAGTATTTTTTAGGTATTACAAAAAATCCATCGAATGGTAATTTGGTTGACTTCTTTGGTTATTTGATTCCCAATACGGTCTTATATTCATGGGCTGTATCCATCGTATTTTTAATTGCAGCAATAATGAGCCCGTTTTTAACATCGATAGCAGATTATTCGGGCTTGAAAAAAACATTCATGAAGGTGTCTTGTTACACGGGTGCTGTGGCTTGTGCAGCACTGTATTTTCTGAATGCACAAACCATAGAATTTGGTGTATTAGCCTTTATTCTTGCGGGAATTGGTTATAGTTCTAGTATTGTATTTTATAATTCATATTTGCCTGAAATTGCCACCGAAGATCAATATGACCGAATCAGTGCAAAAGGCTATACATGGGGTTATATTGGCAGTGTCTTATTGTTGATTATTAATCTTATCTGTCTAATTTTTTATAAGGAAATTGGAATCACGGAAAGCTTTGCTGCACGTTTGTCATTTTTAACAGTAGGTGTTTGGTGGTTGGTATTTGGACAAATCTCCTTTATGGGTTTGCCGAAAGTGCAAGAAAAAAACACGTCTGGTAATATGTTGACCAATGGCTTAAAAGAATTGAAAAAAGTATGGTTGAACATTCAGAAACTCCCATTGTTAAAACGATTTTTAGTTGGCTTTTTCTTTTACAATATGGGCGTGCAAACAGTAATGTATTTAGCGCCCTTGTTCGCAAAAGAAGTTATTGGGATTGAAACAGAATCGTTGATAGCGACAATTTTATTGATACAGTTAGTTGCAATTGCGGGTGCCTATGCATTAAATAAATTGTCGAATAAGGTTGGTAACACGCATGCATTGTTGGTAGGTATAGCTATATGGATTGTAATTTGTTGTATGGGTTATGTTGTGCAACCGGGTTTAAGCTTTTTTATTCTTGCTGGTTCAATTGGTTTTGTAATGGGTGGTGTACAATCGTTGTCGCGTGCAACATACTCGAAATTGATGCCTGTTAATACAAAAGATCATGCATCGTATTTTAGTTTTTTTGATGTGGTAGATAAGATGTCTATTGTTTTAGGGACCTTTAGTTACGGTCTAATCCGACAAGTAACAGGGGATATGCGCAATAGTTTAATTGCTCTGGGAGTCTATTTTGTTATCAGTATTTTCTTTCTTCGATTGATTCCTTCGAAGCAAGTATATGATACGCAGCTACCGGATTAGTTGCTAGTTACTAGACAATCAAAAGTACGGAGTATGTAGTACTAAGTACTTTTATTGAATGACGATGGTAGGTGTATTGTTATATTTAATCCATTATTAATCAGAAGCCTATTCACAGGGAATTTCCAATTTAATTTATTTTGAAATAAAACTAACTTTGTACTTAGTACTAAATACTCTAGACTAAATATTTCTATGATGCAGCCAATCGATCCACTAAACCAAGTAGCGGAATTTCACCGTACATTTAAACATCCAATATTAGATACACCAACAATTCCTGCCATAGAGCGTGCACGTTTGCGCGTTTCCTTGTTAGCGGAAGAGTTGAAAGAATTGGAAGAAGCAATTGCTCAAAATGATATTGTTGAAGTTGCAGATGCTTTGTGCGATTTGCAATATGTATTGGCAGGTGCAGTGCTTGAGTTTGGCTTAGGCGAAAAATTTAAAGACTTGTTCGATGAGGTGCAACGCTCAAACATGAGTAAGACCTGTGCTACGGAACAAGAAGCAAACGCCACGATTGCTCACTATGAATCGAAAGGACAGCCGTGTCACCATGTAAAAAGTGGCAATCATTATTTGGTGTATCGCACAGAAGACAATAAGACTCTGAAGTCGATTAATTATTCAGCGGCTGATTTGGACAGGATTATAAGATTGCCACGATATGTACACGATTAAAGGATTGCCACGAAAGACAGGATTACTTTTGGGCTTATTGAATTTGTTGGATAATAATATTTAGAAATACAATTCTGGTTGTATGGTAGAATTGTATTTCTAATTGTTGTAATAAAAATTTAAAATGAGTTTACTATGATATTGAAAATAACTTCTGTTTTAAATAACAGATTTGCTCAGCTCTTTTTTTTGACTTTAATCATACGTATTGTTACTGTTTTTTGTATTGGGAAAATACCGTGTATGGAACCCGAATATCTTGTTCAAGGTGAACAGATTTTTTCGGGAAGTGCAGAGATTTTGTATTTGTCATCCATGTATGCAGCACTTGTTTATGTGTTAACGATAGTTTTTGGTAGTTTATTTATAGCGTCAAATGTAACTTTTATAGTAGGGTCGACTCTTGTAAGTGGTTTGGTTTATTTGATAACCAAACAATTGTTTAACAAGGAATCTGCACTTTATGCGATACTTTTCGCTTTATTTTTTCCGAATTTTACAATTGCAATTTCGGGGTTTGCACATAGTGTTATACTAGGTACAGCACTTGATTTATCAGCCGTATATTTCATGTTGAAATATTACGACAAACCTTCGTTTAGTAAGCTCCTATGGGTATGTATACTGTCTGTTATAAGTATTTATATTCGACCTGAAACTCTTATTATATTAGTCCCTTTTTTTATGATGATGGGAATCTATCAATTGATTCAATCCAATCCATTAAAAAATAAAATAATTCTAAATGGTGCGATCTATTTTTTATGTATTTGTTTTTTTTGTTTTCTACATCAACAATTTGTTTACCATAACAGCAATAACAATACAACGGCTAGTGTTTTTAGCGATAGTAAATATAGTTACCTAACTTTTATTCATACTTATTCCATGCGCTATGCGGATGCAATCGATCATGAAGTTGCAATTGAAAAGTCAAAACCATTTATCGGTACTCCTGAAGATAATAAATACTCAATCGTCAACGCAATTATTAAAAATCCAAAACAGTTTTTATCAAATTGTTTTTATAATACGAAGGAATTACTTGATTTCTCGGGACACCCCTTGTTTATTCCTGTTTTTCTGTATTTTTTTAT
>JAYTLG010000158.1:0-18001 GCA_043729555.1 Cytophaga sp. | reverse complement strand
AGCCTTTCAAGCTTGGGGCATCGCGCCAAGTACAACAAATTGTATCACTTGGATGAGTTTTTCCACAATCACACCAATCCTTTCTTTCACACGCCGTCTTTGCGTATTTTTGCGCTGTTCATTAAAACGCTGTTGATTTTGTATAAACTATTCATAAAGCCCATATTATTTCTGTTTTCACCTGAAACAGCTCATCACATAACTTTTGCTTTCGTAAAGTTTATCTTTAAAATACCTGGCATCAGCAGTATTTTCAAGTTGATCTATGCGGTAGAAGATAAACGATTGGAGCGTACCGTTTTTGGTATCACATTTCCCAATCCGGTTGGCTTAGCAGCGGGTTTTGATAAAGATGCTAAAATTGTAGACGAGTTTTCGGCATTGGGTTTTGGTTTTATTGAGATCGGAACGGTAACACCCGTACCTCAAGTAGGAAACGATAAGCCACGTTTGTTCCGTCTTCCAGACGACGATGCCATTATCAATCGCATGGGTTTTAATAACGGTGGCATGAAAGAAATTGCAGCACGTTTAAGAAAAAGAAAATCGAAGGTCTTGATTGGGGGTAATATTGGTAAAAATAAAATAACGCCAAACGAAGATGCACTTCATGATTATATAAAAGCATTTAATGAGTTGTTTGATTGTGTCGATTATTTTGTCGTAAATGTGAGTTCGCCCAATACACCTGGCTTACGTGCTTTGCAAGAGAAAGAACCTTTGAAGCAATTGTTGTTTTCGTTGCAAGATGTCAACAATAAAAAAACAGCACCCAAACCAATTTTATTAAAAATTGCACCTGATTTAACAAACGAACAATTAGACGACATTGTTGAAATCATTACGGAAACAAAGTTGAGTGGCATCATAGCTACCAACACAACCATATCCAGAGATGGATTAACAACACCAAAAGATGATGTTGCAGATATTGGTATGGGCGGAATGAGCGGAAAGCCTTTAACGGTGCGTTCTACGGAAGTTATTCGTTATTTGGTTAAAAAATCAAATGGTACAATACCGGTGATTGGAGTAGGTGGTATACATTCGCCGAACGATGCGCTTGATAAGTTAGAAGCAGGCGCGTCCTTGATTCAGTTGTATTCTGGATTTATTTATGAAGGGCCTGCTTTGGTAGGCGCAATTAATAAAGCAATTTTAAAGAAGTACTAAGTATAGAGTACTTAGTACGGAGTACAAAAAAAAACGGCATTTTGACGTTTTTTTTGATAGAATCAAATGGTAGTGAAGTGAAGAATTTAATTAGAGAAATCTTTGTACTTAGTACTCAGTACTCTATACTTGATTATTCAGTACTCTAAAGCTTACTTCCTAAATTTCGTAACTCGATTTGGCAACTAGCAACTAACATATATTTTGGTTAACTTTAAGGGTTATAACGCAAATATGGCAGAGAATACCTATAAGGCTGACAATACGCCCATTCCGAAGAAAAATACTAAGGCAAATACCGCTTCAAAAGAACGTAAAACGGAAGAAGAACCTCAAGAGAAATCCTCAAAAGATCCTTCCCCAATAACTACATTCTTTAAAGACCGACGATTTCATTTGGTTGTTGGTATATTCATCATGCTTTTTTCATTTGCATTGTTGATTGCATTTACATCTTTTTTATTTAGTGGACGAAACGATCAAAGTATTGTTGAATCTATTTGGGATACAACGATTCAAGAGTCTGGTGCAGAAGTTGACAATTTGTTGGGCATCCTAGGAGCTACACTTTCGTATTTTTTTATTTTCAAATGGTTTGGATTAGCATCTTATTTATTTCTCCCAATCTTTTTCTTAGTAGGATTTAGAATTGTATATCTATCGTCGCCTGTAGATTTAAGTACCTTGATAAAAACAAGTTTTTATTTTTTATTATGGATCAGTACGGCTTTAGGGTATGTAGTAATGTCGATTGATGGCGATGTATACTTAGCGTATTTAAGCGGCGGTGTTGGTTTTGATGCCGCACAATACTTGAATAATGTTATTGGAATTGGAACGCCGTTTTTACTCATCTTCTTTTTGTTGGCCTTTGTAATTTACTTCTTCAACATAACAAAAATAAATTCCTTTGCGTTTGCTAATCAATCGGCAGATGATAATGAATTGGTAGTTGCCGAGAGTTTGGCAACAGCTGAAATCAATGCGGAAGAAACGGAAGAAGAGATTGAAGAAATAGAAGAGGAAGAAATAGAAGCGGAAGAAGAAACGGAAGAAGAAACAGAAGAAGAAGACTGGGTCATTGAGCGTAAAGATGAACCTGTTGTTGCTGTCAATGCATCTGAATTGAAAATAGAAGAACCTTATATTGAACCCGTGGTAGAAATGCCGAAGGTGGAAGTTGCAGAAGGAGAACTCGATTTAATTATTGCGGAATCGCCTGAAGATGCTTCAAACGAAACGGTTGGTAATTTAGAAACCTTTAATTACGATCCAACCTTAGATTTGTCATCGTACAAATATCCAACGTTTGACTTGCTAAACGAATACGATGCATCGAAGTCGGTACAAGTTTCGAAAGAAGAATTAAGTGCAAATAAAGATCGTATTGTAGAGACCTTATCGCATTACAATATTGGTATTGCAAGCATTAAAGCTACGATTGGTCCCACGGTTACCTTGTATGAAATTGTACCAGAAGTTGGTATTCGTATTTCTAAAATTAAAAACTTGGAAGATGATATTGCCTTAAGTTTATCGGCTTTAGGTATACGTATCATTGCACCAATACCAGGAAAAGGTACCATTGGTATTGAAGTTCCGAATAAAAATAAAGAAATGGTTTCGATGCGATCTGTATTGTCTACAGAGAAGTTTATGAAATCGGATAAGGAATTGCCAGTTGTATTTGGCAAGACTGTTTCAAATGAAGTATTTATTGTTGACTTAGCAGAGTTGCCTCACTTGCTTATTGCAGGTGCTACCGGACAAGGTAAGTCTGTTGGTTTGAATGTACTCTTAGCATCGTTGTTGTATAAGAAACATCCATCTCAATTAAAACTAGTTTTAGTTGATCCGAAAAAAGTTGAATTGACTTTATTCAATAAAATTGAAAGGCACTTTCTTGCAAAACTTCCAGATGGTGGCGATGCCATTATCACAGATACGAAAAAGGTAATCCATACATTAAACTCCTTATGTGTTGAAATGGATTTGCGTTACGATTTATTAAAAGATGCGCAAGTACGTAACATACGCGAATACAATAAAAAGTTTGTTGAACGCAAACTGAATCCCAATAACGGTCATCGTTTCTTGCCTTACATCGTTCTTGTAATTGATGAATTAGCTGATTTAATGATGACAGCAGGTAAAGAGGTGGAAACACCGATTGCACGTTTGGCACAGCTTGCTCGTGCCATTGGTATACACTTAGTTGTTGCAACACAGCGACCGTCTGTAAACGTTATTACAGGTACCATTAAAGCCAATTTTCCAGCACGTTTGTCGTTTAAAGTATCTTCCAAAATTGATTCTCGAACTATTTTAGATGCAGGTGGTGCCGACCAATTGATTGGTAAAGGGGATATGTTGTTTGCACATGGCGACATGGTGCGTTTGCAATGTGCTTTCTTAGACACGCCCGAAGTAGAACGTATTTGTGAATTCATTGGTTCTCAGAGAGGTTACAGTATGGCATACAAATTGCCTGAGTACAGCGACGATGAGACTGGACAAGAAAAGGGTGACTTCAATTTATCTGAGAAAGATGCCTTATTTGAAGAAGCTGCCAGAATACTTGTGATGCATCAACAAGGAAGTACCTCCCTTTTGCAACGTAAGTTGAAGTTGGGCTATAACCGAGCAGGAAGATTGATTGATCAATTAGAAGCTGCGGGTATTGTTGGACAGTTTGAAGGTAGCAAAGCGCGTGAAGTTCTGATAAAAGATGAATACTCGCTTGAAGCACATTTGAAAGATCTCAACGGTCAATAAAAACAGTATAATTCAATTCTTAAAAAACAAACATGAAAAAGATTAGTCTAATTTTATTAACAGCATTTTTTATTGTGAGTACTGCTTTCGGTCAATACGACCCCAAGGCGTTAACAATATTAGATGAGATGAGTAATAAATTTAAAACATACTCTTCCTTTAAAGCAACGTTTACATTTACCTTATCCAATGCATCTGCCAAGATTAATGAAGTGTCGGCTGGCGAGTTGATGGTACGTGGATCTAAGTATCGCATCAAACTTCCTAAAATGGAAATCATTAATAACGGTACTACGGTTTGGAATTATATGAAGGAAGCAAATGAGGTTAACATCTCAACGTACGATCCTGCAGATGATGACATCTCGCCGAATAAGATTTATACCATGTACAAGAAGGGCTACAAGTATACATACATTGGTGATAAAGTAGAAGCTGGTAAAACATATCAAATTGTTGAGCTGGTGCCAGAGGATCGTAAAAACAGGTTCTTCAAAGTGCGTCTTGAAATCAATAAAATTGATAAGTCCATTAAAAATTGGACCTTGTATGAAAAGAATGGAAATATTTACGAATATTCAATCAAAACATTTTTACCAAATACAGTAGCGGATGATACACCTTTTACTTTTGATAAATCAAAGTATCCGGGTGTTGAAATTATTGATTTACGATAAGAAATTAGAGGAATGAATAAGGCTGATTTAGTAGCAAGTATTAAAAGTAAGAAATCGTATTTGTGCGTTGGTTTAGATACGGATCCTACAAAAATCCCTTCCCATTTATTAAAAGCGAAAGACCCAATCTTTGAATTTAATAAATACATTATTGATGCAACCATTGATTATACGGTAGCATACAAACCAAACCTAGCCTTCTACGAGTCTTTAGGTAAAGCAGGTTGGGAATCATTAGAAAAAACATTGGAGTGGATTCCGAAAGATGTTTTCACCATTGCAGATGCGAAGCGTGGGGATATTGGTAATACCGCAACGATGTATGCAAAAGCCTTCTTCGAACAATTATCATTTGACTCTGTAACCGTAGCGCCTTATATGGGTGAAGATTCGGTAACACCCTTCTTAGAATTTAAAGATAAATGGGCGATTGTATTGGCCTTAACGTCTAATGCAGGCAGCAAAGATTTTCAGCAATTGACATTAAGCAACACTTCCGAGCCTTTGTATAAAGAAGTATTAACGAAGTGCAGTACGTGGGGAAGTTCTGAAAATTTAATGTTTGTAGTTGGTGCAACCAAAGCATCTTATTTTAAAGAAATACGCTCAATAGTACCCGATCATTTTTTATTAGTACCCGGTGTAGGCGCACAAGGTGGCAATTTACAAGAGGTGTCTGAATTTGGTTTGAATAGTTCTTGTGGCTTGCTGGTTAATTCTTCTAGAAGCATCTTATATGCTAAATCAGACGAAACATTTGCTATAGCAGCAAAAGCGGAAGCTCAAAAAATGCAAGTAGAAATGAAACAATATTTAGAAGATTACCTTAACTGGTAATCTTCTTGTTAAAAATACGTTTAAATAATTTTTTGAATACGTTTTCTTCTTCACTTACATCATCACTCAGAATAATACTTAAGGGATGTAGCGATTCAATATTGTCGCAAAATATTTTGAAAATTCCGAGCAGTGGAATAAATAAAATCATTCCTGCAACGCCCCAAATCATTCCTCCAATAATTACAATAAAAATCGTAGCTAATGAATTTATGCGTACATGTCCACCAACAACAGTGGGTGTTGTAATGTTATTGTCTATAAATTGATTGAACATAAAGATGGCAAGCACTCCAACGGCATACCAAATAGAATCTTTATAGATTAATGCCATAATAATTGGTAAGGATGCACCAATAAAAGAACCTACGTATGGAATGATGTTTAAAAACCCAGCAAGTAGCCCTAAGAAAATACCATGTTTAATGCCCAGTATTGTTAAGCCAATTGCATTCATCGTACCAATGATACTTAAGGCTATTAATAAACCTGTTAAATAATGAAGTATAAGATCTTTTACTTTATTTAAAATAGATATTGCCTTCGGATGTTTTTCTTTTTCAACCAATGAAAGAATAAATTCTTTTATTTTGCTTCGGTAGGTGAGCATGAAAAAGGTATAAATAATTACGAGTGAAAGTCCAAAAACAAAATTGCCAATATCCATTAATAGGGAAGCGCCTTTGTAAAAACCTGATTTGAGTAATTGCTCCGATTCTTTATTAAACCAGGCCTCCTGCTCACGCGCATCCATTCCTGTGTATGTATTCACAGACGACTGTAATACTTCAACCTTTTCTTTAAGCTTAGCTTCAATTGTATTGTAATCGGAAATGATGTTTGAAACCTGACTAGAGATGAAATAACTCACGCCACAAATAATAACTAAAAACACAAACAGGGATAAAATAATCGAGCATGTCTCATTGTGTACAAACAGTTTTATTTTTTTAGAAAGCGGAAGTAGCAATAGTGACAAAATTCCAGCAAAGAAAACCGGCACTAAAAATGCCCTTGCATAAATCATTCCTGAAACCAATAAGAATATAAATACCAATAGTAGGGTTATGCGGAATAATAATGATTGTTTCATAAATAATGGTTTTTATGAATATACAAATTTTTGTATTATTGCAATGGGGATTTTTCATTTTTAATTAAATAATACAGCTATGGTTAACGAAGAATTAGTATCAGTTCTTTGGCAGAATCTTTTATTTTCTGTTGAAGCATTACAAACAACAACGGGTGAATCGCTTTTTATAAAGCGCACGGGCACCTTAAATACGCATGCTGGTCCTGATTTTAGTTTGGCCCAACTTATGATCGGTGGGATTGAATGGTGTGGTGATGTTGAAATTCATACCAAGGCATCGGATTGGAATAAGCACAAACACGCGACGGATCGTGCATACGAGTCTGTTATTTTGCATGTAGTATATGAAGCAGATGTCGTTGTGACACGATCTGATGGGACAGCGATACCTGTATTGGAATTGAAGCATCGCATTTCAGAAAATCATTTACAAACATTTCGGTATTTGATGGAGACAAATGCGGTGGTGCCATGTGCGCAATTATTTTCAACTGTAAAACCAATAGTTGTAGAACAAATGAAACAACGAGCTCTTGTGGAACGGTTGGAGCGTAAGACAGAATCCTTGTATCAAGAGTTGCAAGATCAACCCAATTGGAAGATGATTGCGGGAAGAATGATTTTTAAATCTTTTGGTACGGGCCTCAATGATTTTTTATTTGAACGCATGGCAAGGCATATTGATTTTAATAAATTAGATCGCCTGTCGTATGCTCAAAAATCGATCGAAGCATTGTTCTTTGGATTGGCGGGCATGCTAGAAGAAGGCTTTGAAGATGCATATCCACAAGAGTTAGAGAAAGAATTTCAATACCTTAAACGTACGCTGTCTGCGGAAGTGGTGGTACATTATTCGGAGTGGAAATTTTTACGTACGCGGCCATCCAATTTTCCGACTGTACGGTTAGCACAATTGGCTGCCGTGTTTTCAAACCCAGATTGGTTTCAATTGTACGCTGAAATGAAAAATTATAAGCAGGCGCATGCATTTTTAAATCGACCTGTTCACGGGTATTGGGATACACATTATCGATTCGATACCGATGCACCCCTATTGGTGAAACACTCGGGACAAACATTTGTAAATTCGTTTTTGTTGAATGCCTGTATTCCTTATTTGGCCCTGAAAGCACGCTATTATAAAAGCGAAGATATTTGGGAAGAAGTTTTTCAATGTATTGACGTATTGAAGGCAGAAGATAATGTCATTACCCGTAAATGGTTGGGTTTGGGCATGAAAATGGAATCTGGTTTTGACAGTCAAAGTAGTATTGAATTGTATAAGATGTATTGTACTCATAAAAAATGTTTATCTTGTAGTATAGGATATTCTATTTTACGTCATGCATCTATTCCTGTTGTTATTCAGTAGCTTACTTTTGGGATTTGTTTGTTGGTATTCAGTGACTCGAATTTCTGCCGATTTACGGAAGTCTTATGTGCTTTTGATGACGGTGCGTTTTGGATTCTTTACCATTCAATCTGTTTTATTTTATGCTATTTATTCCAATCAATTAGATCCTTTTTTTTATCATCAAACCTTGATCGATCTGTTTGCTGATTTTAAAAGGTATCCTGAAGATATTGTATTGTTTCTGAAAGGCGATTATCACGCCATGCACCTAACACCTTGGTTGAAAAATTATTTGTCGCTTGAAACGCGTGTTGCTTTTTTCTTGAAAGTGCTGACACCGTTTTTTATGTTGTCTGCAAATAATTATTACATCTTAGGCGCATGGTTAACCTTGTTCGGGACTTTTTGTTTTATGCCTTTTCTGTCTTTATTTAAAAACAAACAATCGTTCAGTATTTGGGTATTGGTCTTGTTAATGCCATCATTCACAATCTGGACGGTAGGTATACTTAAGGAAGCATTTGTGATTCCAATATTGTTTCTGATGTTTTCTTTATTGAAAAACATTGTCGATAAAAAGTACGCGAATGTTTGGTCTGTCCTGATTTTTATTTCAATGCTTGTATTGGCTTGGAATGTAAAGTACTATTTAGTCGCACTGTTTTTATTGTTAAGCATCGTGTATTTTATCTTCGAATACGTATCTATTTCAAAACGCACCATTATTTTATCTGTTTTCGCTTTTGCAGCAATGCTTATAACTTTGGGTTTTCTGCATCCGGCTTTACAATGGAGTGTTTTGCCAGAGGTAATTTATATAAGCAATCACATTACTTGTGTTGCCTATGTGGATGCGTATCCATGCATTCCATTTGAATTGGATAAAACGTGGCATTCGATTGTTGTAAATTTCCCTAAAGCAATTTTGTACGCTTTTTTTAGTCCCGCGCCATGGCACATTCACAATGCAACATCCTTATTAGCTGCCTTAGAGAATTATGTATTTATTGGTTTGCTCGGACTTACCATATATGGTTGGTACGCAAAAAAAATAAGCATCACTGCAATGGAATGGATTGCTCTAGCAAGCATCCTTGTTTTGGGAGGTTTGTTGATAATGGCTTCGCCGAATATTGGAAGCTTTAGCCGTTATCGTATTTTTTATTTGCCTGTGTATGGATTTGTATTACTGAAAAACGTAAGTCTAATTTATGCGACTGTTTTTTTACGTTTTAAAAATTGGCTTGAAAAATAAATTCCGAGTCCCGACCAAATAAATACCATTGGAAGTAACGGTGCTAAAAATCGACCATCCCAATCTGCATACGTAACCATTATTAATAGTGAATTTAATCCGCAATAGATAATGGATGTCCATTTTAAATGCGTGTATTCCGTATGAAATTTTATAAATCCTACAATAGCTGTGCTGTAGGAGAAGACTAAAAATATACCGATAAAGATGTTGTGTGTGATGCTGTAGTAGGCGCGTACATCCATCCATAATGCCACAAACCTACCTGCAAATAGTTGCATACTTTTGATGGGGTTTGATTGTATCAAATCTATAATTTTGGTAATGCTGCCACTTGAGTTGTCGTCTACTTGAGACGATGCAGTAGAGTACGTCCAACCATTGTAGCCACAAATTACTTCACCTTTATTAAAAGAATCTAATAGAAATTGATAGAAGGTATCCGTGAAATTGTGCAGCAGTATTAGTCCGGCAGCTGCAACGATATAAAATTGTATGTTTAGGTATTTTCCAGATTGAATTTTTTGAATGCTATACAATGCGGCGCAGGTAATCAATAAGATTCCACCATTGGGACGTATTGTTGAGGCTAGTATTGCAATTGAAAATAAGCACATCCATTTCTTTGAAGACGATTCAATAGACAGTGCCCAAATAAAAAGTAAAATCAAACTGATAAAAATAGATTCGGTTAATAAGCAGGTATTCCATTGTTGGATGGGGATGTAGACAATTACCAAGAGCGCCGCGATAAATGCTGCTGTTTTATTTTTAAGAATGTTGCTAAGACCTGTATAAAATAAAAGAATCGATATGAATGATAATAGATATTGAAATACAATACTTGGATAAATGGAATTAAAAATGAGTTTGCATAATGCAAGTAATGCAATGTACCCCGAATACCAAAAGCGATAACTGAATTCAAATTGTCCTTGTAGCCATGCGTTTGCTTCACTATCAAACCGTGTAGTATCTATCGCATATTTGATTCCCAATGCATAATAGAGGATGCTATTTACAAGCAACCAACTAACTATAAGAATCGACACCTGTTTGTTTATGCGCATGATAACGGATTGAGAACTACAAATGTATGTTTTATAATACAATATCTCGCTTTATATTGAGTCTAGCATTACGGGTTTTGATAAATTACATGTAAATTTGTGAAAAGAATATATTATGGAAAAGAAGGATGCAGTAATCATTTTAGGCGCTTCGTCTTTAGGGAAAGCCGCTTTAGAGATATTTGAAAGTAATGGAATGGTTGTATATGGTTTTTTAGATGATGCTAAAGAACTACACGGAACGGAGATTAATAATATCAGTATTTTAGGTAGCACGGACGACGATAACTTTTTAAAGTTGATTGGTGATAGCTGCGATGCTTTTATTGCAAGTGATGAGCCGAAGCTACGTGAAGGTTTAACAAAAATGCTTCACGAACGCCGACAAACACAGGCCGTGAATGCGATACACTCAACGGCTTCTATTGCTCATTCTGCATCTGTTGGACATGGTAATTTTATAAACGGAGTAGCGGTTATCGCTTCAAATGCGGAAGTAGGTAGTCATTGCTTGATACATACAGGTGCTATCATTGATTTTGAAGTTGTTGTAGAAGATTTTGTACAGATTGGTGCAGGCGCTATCATCAATGCAGGTGCTAAGATTGAAAAGGGTGCATTTATTGGTGCAGGTGCTGTTATTATTGGTGGTATTACTATCGGTAAAAATGCGCGTGTAGGAGCGGGCTCTGTGGTGATTGCACCAGTTAAAGATAGAGAAACAGTGTTTGGTAATCCTGCGGTGGCAATGAAAGCCTAAAGGCAAATTCCAAAAAACACAAAAGACAAATAACAAAGCAATAAAAAACTGCAGTAGCGCCAGTCTTAGCGTAGCGGGACTGGTGCTCATTATTTTCCAGTCTTTGACTGGTTTTCGGATAATGCAGTCAAAGACTGCGAAATGATAGACAGCAATCTGAAGACTGGCGCCAGAAAAGTAAATTCATAATTTTATATTAAATATAGGAGCAGTCAGATGAAGGTTTGACTGCTCTTTTTTTGTCTATTTTGAACTGAATCATCGCATCTACCCATAATTTATAACTCATAATTCATAATTTATAATTAAATTTGTACCAACACTTAGACTGAAACTAAGCTACGTTATACAATGAAAAATTATCAAATACTCCTTTATTACTGCTATACCCACATAGCAGACCCTGATGCATATCGGGAAGAACACCACCTTAAATGTCTTGAACTAGGTTTGCTTGGCCGTATCATTATTGCCAGTGAAGGGCTCAACGGTACCGTTTCGGGGACCGAAGAAGGCTGTCGCAAGTATATGGAATATGTGAAAGCCGATGGTCGCTTTGGTGCCTTAGAATTTAAAATTGAAGTACACGAAGGACATTCGTTCCAGAAATTATATGTGCGTGTTAAACCTGAAATTGTACACTCGTCTTTAAGTCATGTGGATCCGACAAAACGTACAGGAAAACATTTAGAGCCTGCAGAGTTTAAGGCAATGAAAGACCAGGATGATGTTGTTGTGTTGGACGTACGTTCAAACTACGAACATCAAGTGGGTCGTTTTAAAAATGCACTTACAATCGACATGGAAAACTTTCGAGATTTTCCAGAAAAAGTAAAAGAATTGGAACACTTAAAAGGCAAGAAGGTTGTTACCTATTGCACAGGCGGTATCAAATGTGAAAAGGCAAGTGCGTTTTTGTTGGAGCAAGGTTTTGAAGATGTATACCAATTGCACGGCGGTATCATTAAATATGGTATTGAACAAGGTGGTGAAGATTTTGAAGGTAAGTGTTATGTGTTCGATGGACGTGTAATAGCGGACGTGAATAAAATCAATCCAAGCATTATTTCAAAATGTTATGTGTGTGACACGCTAAGTGATCGCATGGTGAACTGTTCAAATCCAATATGCAACCGTCACGAACCGATGTGTGAAGCTTGTGGCATTAAAATGGAGGGTGCTTGTTCAGAAGCCTGTAAATGTCACCCAGAGAAGCGTCCGTATGATGGCACGGGTGCGTATCCAAAAGAGTTGAACGGCTATGATCCGTATCTGCATGTGAAACGTAGTTAAATTCCAAAGAACAAAAAACAAATTCCAAACGGAATAGATATTCAAAAGAGTTGTACTTATAAGTGTGACTTTTTTTTGTTAGAAGGATTTTTCTCTTTAGATCACAATTTGTGATCTAAAGTTGAGGTGATCCAGCTGTTCGTGATTTATAATCGTGAACCCAGATATCTAAAATTTGCAATTTTATTTATTTAGGAGAAAGGATTGTAAATCCTTTCTATCTGGCTTCGGAATTACAAATTCCGAAGAGCGCGGTAAATTTTAATGTAGTCAAAGACTACAAAATGAAAAGACACAGGAGACGCTGCGCTTAACTCCTGCGCCAGGTATATACCTGCTCAACTTGAGGTAACAATTTGTGACCTCAAGTTGAAACCTTCTAGTTATTTTCTTCTATAATGATTTTGCCTTTGTCACGTGTGGCTAAGTGAAGAATAAGAATTGTTCCTAAGAAAATAAAGAATACATATTTGGGTAGTTCAAAATACGCACTTAAGGTTGAGAAAAATACAGAAGACAGTATTACAATTAAAAAGCGTTTTATTGTAAATTTTTTTCCTCTTCGATAGCATACATTAAATGATTTTAGCTGTTCCGTATTTTTATGAATTTGACAAGTCAGTTCACCCTTTATTAAATTGGTTACAATGAATGTGATTTCATACTTGTTGCCTTGCACATCACTAAATTGATGGGTGTTTTGTAGCTTGATCGTACGTTTTTCAGAAACCAATACATCATTTAGGTAAACCTCCTCCTTTCCTGTGTTTGACCCAAATATTTTAATTGTATTCAACCCATCTTTGTGGACAATCCAAACACCTTTAGTAAGGCTTGTTTGTGATTTTTCTGGTAACATAGTGCTAATATTTATGTGGGGATGGATATAGGGTTATAACTTATTCAATTGTAAGATCTAAAAATAGATTAGTTTATCCCATTGCAAATTTCTTTGAGAAACTGAATGACTGTATCAGCAGATTTTTGTGAAATTCGATTTCTAGTTCTGACAATTAACATTTTATTTATAATTTCAATTTCCAAATCATCGTAGTTTGCAATGGTATTTAGAAGCTCTGGTGAAATTTGAGATCGAAGCGCTTTTTCGTCTGAAGATAGAGCGTAATATTTTTTACTGAATTTTTTATTGATTTCAAAATCAATCTCTACTCGGTGAAGTAATTCATTGAGTTTGTCAGAAATGGTTTCGGGTCTGAGGTAGGTGTGGGCGTAGTTTTTTTTAAGTTGTACAAAGCCTACAAATCCATGGTCTGGAACATTCTCACTAAGAATTACTTTTTTATATGCAACTCGCTGCAGAATAGAAGTAGTCGTTACAATTAACAATTTGAAAGGGTGGGAGTGCTCTATAACGTAAGCATCGAATAGCGAAGTAGTGCGATACTCTTTAAAGGAATCGTATAATTGAAGTTGTTTTTTGATTTGTATCTTTTCGGAATCCTTAAGGAGTCTGAGGGGTGTTTGTTTTGCTATTTGCTCTATAATTGTTGAAAGTATCTTTTGATCTTCCTCGATTGAATTCAATTGGTAGAACTGTTCCCTACTAGACATATGAGCGAGCGTTTTGATAAAAATGATCCATGCCTAATCTAAGGGATTTTTTAGATTATTCAAAAAAAGCAGCTCGTGTTTTCACTGTTAGTAATACAAACTGCAGTTTCGCTGCGGTGGAGGTGGGAATATAAATACTGCGAGTATGTAATCTAAGTCTACACAATAAAAAGACACAGGAGACGCTGCGCTTAACTCCTGCGCCAAGTGAGACCATATAGGCCAATAGCGCGTTTGTTTATCTATAAAAGAATAACGATATTTATTTGTAATTTTTTAATTATCCTTAATCAATTTAGAATTTATGTTTCAACGTCTCAGTTTAACTTTGTTAGTACTTATTCAATTGTCGTATAGTTCATTTGCTGTTGAACCAGATAAAAAGGCACATACATTGCAACTCATTAATACGTTAACAGAGCTACCTTTTTTTAAAGTTGAAAATGGCTTTGCGGAGTACTTAGCACCTTTTTATATGCCTGTTCATGTATATATAGAAGATGGTGATAAGTCCATTGTAGAGTTACGAAGTGTGCAACAGGAATTGTTATACAGGATTGATATATCTTATCTGAATAATTATCCCGATAAGCTTGTTATTTATCGATCAGAGAAAACAAGCTCCTATAATGGTGATGAAGAAAGCCCCTATAAAGTAGTTAAGTATCTTGATCACATGGAGATGATGTATAAGGAAGGTAAATTGAATACGTTAACGTATGCTTATGATGAAGGGGATGAACCCAATAAATTACTAATAGAATACAATCCCAATGAAACGTTTAAAAGAGCTTATTTTGATTCAGTGCAATATGGTGGGAGTTATTTTGAAGCTAATTATTCAGGTCGTTACGCAGATAGCATAATTATTTTTTTATGTAATAAAGAGAATAAACTTATTCCTTATTCCACCTATATTTCAAAACATAATAATAAAGGTAATTTAACTGAACGTATTATCTACCCAAGAGAAAAGGGTAATTCAACGGTGCTTTCAGCGAAATACGATACACTTGGTAACTTGATCGAGTTGTGTAAAAATAGAATCGATCCTGTAAGTTATCGCTGTCAACAGTATTGTAATGTATATGAGTATACGTCGGGGAAGATATCAAAGACTGTGGAATATAGTGATATCGGTTCGAAGGATGCGGATTATGCTGAAAAAATAAAACAACCAGACTATATAAGAAGCGTCTATTATTACACATTTAATGCTGCAGGCGCTATGTTAACACGCAGGAATTTTTTTCAGAATTATTGTATGGATACAGATATTACCCTTGTCTGTACATTGGATTCAAATAACATGGTTGTAGACAAAAAGCTGGTTCATAAATCAAAATCGAAATGTCGGTATTAATTTTTTGAAATTATCAACTGTAATAACAACATAAAGATATAATGTCATTCTTTTGCTGTTGTTGGTGTTTCTGCCTGAACGAATGTGGCGTTATTGGAAGCGCGTTTGCGCAGACCACCTCCGCCGCGGCGGAAACCTAGAATGCTAACTTTTGAGAGTAGCGGGTTGTTGGTAGCCCGCGTTGTTCTCTGTTCATTAAACAAACTGCAGAGCTGGCGGGGAATACCAATAACAGCATTCTTAGTTTTTTTATTTTTAGGTAGTAATTTTTATAGCTATGGAAAAAATAATTTATCACCCCGAATTTGTTACTGCGACAATAGTAAACTGGTATCCGCTGTTAAAGCAGCGAAAGTATAAAAAAATAATATTAGATAGTCTTCAATATTTGGTTAAGAAAAATAAGATTATCGTTTATGCTTATTGCATCATGGATAATCACATTCATCTAATATGGCAGATTAAAGGTGAACTGTTACAGTCAGATGTTCGACGAGATTTTTTAAAATTTACTGCAAAAAAGATAAAAGAGGATTTAGAAAAATACAATCCTGAAGTATTGTCTTATTTTAAATCTACACAAGCGGATAGGGAATATCATTTTTGGGAACGTAATCCTATGTGTAAGGAATTATTTACGGATGACTTTTTTGAACAGAAATTCGATTATATTCATAATAATCCAGTTGAAGCAGGTATGTGTGAATTGGAAGAGGATTATGAATATTCGAGCGCAAAATTTTATTTGACAGGAGAAGATAAACTTAATTTATTAACACATTATAGATGCTGATAGCTGTTGTTGGTGTTTCTGCCTGAACGAATGTGGCTTTAGAGGAAGCTCGTTGCGCAGAGCACCAACAACCATGAATGGGTATAAATAAGAGCAGCGGGTTGTTGGTGGCCCGCATTGTTTTCGGTTCATTAAATAACAGTTGAGTTGGCGGGAACACCAACAACAGCAGAAATCTAAGGTAATTATTAGATTATTCAAAAAATTTTCTGAAGTTAACACCAACAGCAGTATCCATACCTTCTAAAACAAATACCAACAGCAGCATACATACCTTCTAAAACAAACAAAGTCCAAGATTACTCACGGGCTTTGTTGTCTGAATTTGGATTTGTTGGATTAAGGGATTGATTGGATTATTTATCCGTAATCAGTTTATTGATTTGGAAAATCCTGCCTTTCAAAATAATCTTGCGAATCCTAATCTATATCCGTTTGAAATTTGTTTTTTGGAATTTCAGCAGCTACCCAATCATACTACCAGCATTAACAACACCAGCAGGTTGCACAAACTTCAACGAACCGTCTGCATCTTCTGCCATTAATATCATACCTTGAGATACAATGCCTTTGATCTCACGTGGCGCAAGGTTGGCAAGTAAAGAGACTTGTTGTCCGATTATTTTCTCGGGGTCGAAGTGCTCTGCTATACCACTTACGACCGTGCGTTCGTCGATGCCCGTTTTAAGTGTAAGCTTTAATAGCTTTTTTGTTTTCGCTACTTTTTCCGCAGCAATGATGGTTGCTACACGAATATCCATTTTAGAAAAATCTTCAAAGGAAACATTTTCTTTCAAAGGTTTTACTTCCGCATTGGCAAGCAAGTTGGCTTGTTTGGTATCTTCTAATTTTTTTACTTGAAGTTCAATTGTTGCGTCTTCAATTTTTTCAAACAACAATTCTGCAGGATTAATCTTGTTACCTGCTTTTAACAAGTCAATTGTTCCTGCATTGTTCCATGTATTTGCATTTAAGTTCATCATTGCAAATAATTTTGCAGATGTAAACGGAATGAAAGGTTCAGAAACAATGGCAAGGTTTGCAGCTATTTGTAAACCGATGTGTAAAATTGTTTTTACGCGTTCTGGATTTTCTTTGTATATTTTCCAAGGCTCGGTATCGGCTAAATATTTATTTCCCAAACGGGCGAGGTCCATCATGAAACCAAGTGCTTCACGGAAACGGTACTGCTCAATCGATGCAGCAATCTTTCCTGGAAACTCTTTCAACATCATGATAACTGCTTCGTCGTTTGCTTCAAGCGTACCCAAGGCAGGAATTACACCGTCGTAATATTTATGTGTTAAGACCAACGCACGGTTTACAAAGTTTCCGTAGATCGCTACAAGTTCATTGTTGTTACGTGCCTGGAAATCTCTCCATGTAAAATCGTTGTCTTTTGTTTCGGGTGCGTTTGCACAAAGTGCATAACGCAACACATCTTGTTTGTCTTTGAATTCTTCTAAATATTCGTGCAGCCAAACCGCCCAGTTTCTAGAAGTAGAGATTTTATCACCTTCTAAATTCATGAACTCGTTTGCAGGTACGTTGTCGGGAAGAATATATGAACCTTCCGCTTTCAACATAGCAGGGAAGATGATGCAATGGAATACGATGTTGTCCTTGCCGATAAAGTGTACCAGTTTGGTATCGTCTTTTTTCCAGAAATCTTCCCAGGTATTCGATTTGTGAATTTCTTTTATTTCAGAATTTTGAAAATAATCTTTTGCTGCAGAGATGTACCCAATTGGTGCATCAAACCATACGTACAATACTTTTCCTTCGGCACCAGCAACGGGTACAGGCACACCCCAATCTAAGTCGCGCGTTACGGCACGAGGTTGTAGGCCTTGATCCAACCACGATTTACATTGACCGTAGACGTTAGTTTTCCAGTTTTTATGTTCTTCTAAAATCCATTGTTTCAACCACGGTTCGTACGTATCCAACGGAAGGAACCAATGTGTGGTTGACTTCATGATA
>JAYTLG010000157.1:0-4243 GCA_043729555.1 Cytophaga sp. | reverse complement strand
GTTGTGTACATTGTCGGCATGGAAAATCCACGTTTTTGTTTTTCCTTTTACTTTGGGAATAATAATAGATGGCTGTTCGCCAAATTTTTTATTTGCGAAGTTTTTAATGTCTAACTTCGCACGTAAAGAGTCGGGTAGCACTTCTTTTTCATTCATCATTACACCTGTCGCATCTACAATGTATTCCTGCGGAAAGGTTAAGGATACATCAAACGAGCCAAAGTCGTGATAAAATTCTTTGTCTAAATGTTGGTCGGTTGTCCAACCGAATTTCTGATCGTACACACAAATCGACGGGTACCAAAACACACCATCAAAATGTTTGGTGTTGAATGTTTCGTAGAATTTCATTCTGCGACGCATGCTACCATTGTCGTAGTAGGTCTTGAAAGTCATGGTCACTACAATCGAATCTCCACTCAATAAAGGTTTGTTAAGTGCTACTTTTAAAATGGTATTGTCAAGTTCTGTTTTTACGGATTCGCCGTTTACGCGAATGTTATCGGTTGTAGTACCTAGGCCTGCTTGTTCGTAGGGGCCATATTTAATGAGTATTTTATTGTTCTCCGTTAAACTTTCGTAATAGGAACCGGGCTGTGCAATATTTTGAAATAAATGAAAATATAATTCACTTAAATCGTTTGGGGAATTATTCCAATAGACCAATGTGTACTCATTTCCGGTAATGGTATTTAGCGAATCGTCCAAGGTTGCATCAATGGTGTAATGCACATCTTGTTGCCAATAGTCGGCACGCGGCATTTTGTTTTTCCAATAATGTGGATTTTCTTTCGAACGAAAATTGTCAAATGATTGTCCAAATGAAAATTGTGCAACGAAATAGATGCAAATTAGATAAAGGTATTTCATAATTATAGTTGGCAGTAATCAAGGATCGCTTCTTTCGCTATCGGAACATCTAAGCTGTCGGCTTTATGGAAGTAATAGCACGCGTTGGTCATGTTGTTATTGCGTCGCGCAATTTCACCTAAGAAGTAATAGGACTCGCCTCTGTCAGGAAATTTTTTTGTTGCTTTATCTAATTGACCCAATGCGAAGTCTTCGTTTGATTCGTTGTAATGGCAAAGGCCTATTTTGACATAGGCCTCCGAAGACATGGGGTGTAGCCAAGTGAAACGGGTAAAGAAATCACGTGCTTCTACATAATTTTTCAAATGAAATTGGATCTCGCCTTGAAAATAAAGTATGCTGTCAGTTTTGTTTTCGTCTGTAGTTAAAAATTTAATGACGTTTGAAGCTTCAGCGAAATTGTGCATTTTGATGTATGTCTTAACGATTTTCAATCCAACTCGATATTTGTCGTTGTTGAGTTCGTAATTTTCTTGCGCTCTTTTATAATACAACAGTGCAATGGAGTCAATTCCAGAAATATTTCTAATTGAATTATAGTATCGTTCTACATCATTCGGGTCTGTTTCTTTGCTTTGCAAATCAAAATTATTTTCATACGTCTTGGAATTGGAAACTGCCGTGAATGTTTCGTATAAATCTGCAATTTTCTCATTTATCTTTGGGTTGTCGATGTCTTTTTCCAATGATGCAAAATAATGTCCCAAGGCTTCTGTTTTATTCCCTGACTTTTCAGTACGTAAACCATCTTCATAATATTTTTTAGAAGCATACGCATTCATGAAGTTGTAAAACCAAACACAACTAAGGATGAAACAAACGATTACTACTCCAACATAAATTTTCTTAGTTGTCAACTTCAACTCGGGAGACGACTTTTGGTTTATTGGGCGACTCTTTTGTGTAGGTTGTTTGGGGGTAGAGCGCTCTTGTTGGTTATAAGTGTATGGTTTACTTCGTTGTGTTTTTTGTTGCGGTGGTGTTTGACTATACAGCAAACGTAAATCGTAGGCACTTCTCAAACGTTTATCGGAAAGTGTTTGATGTGCTTCGTTGATTTTTTTGAAATGTTCTTCGTAAAATTTTTCGCCCGGATGTTTATCGGGGTGGTACTTTTTAGCAAGTGTTTTATAGGCTTTTTTTATATCGTCTTCCGTAGCATATTGGCTTACGCCCAGTATTTGATAAAATGTAGTAGCCATAAAAGAATTTAATGTCTTGATAAGGGTATCAAGATAAAAAAAGCAGTTTAGTTCACAAAGTGAAACAAACTGCTTTTATCAACCATCTGTAAAATATCTTTATCGAAGGCTGAATTTCTTGCCCGATAAGGCTTTTACAATACCTTTAAATTCCATTTGCAGTAAAACCGAACTGATTTTATGCATCGGTAATTGCGATTTCCAACTCAATTCATCGATGTGTATACTTTCGTTGTCGATCAAAACAGCATAAATCATTAGTTCGTCTTCTTCTAAATCTGCAAGTATAATACTTTTTGATGCTTGTTGGCTCGGCTTGATATCCCAATTTAACAATTCGATTAAATCGGCTGCCGATGTTAGGGTGTGGGCCTTGTTCTGTTTGATTAAATTGTTGCAGCCTTCGGAACTAGTGTCTGTTATTCTTCCTGGTACGGCCATTACTTCTCGGTTGTAGCTGTTGGCAATGTCGGCGGTAATTAGTGCGCCGCCAGATTGTGTTGCTTCAATTACGATTGTTGCATCAGCCATGCCTGCAATAATACGGTTTCGAGCAGGGAATCGCATGGGTTCTGCCGTAGATCCAAACGTGTATTCGCTCAACAAGCCACCTTGCTCCAACATTTTTGTAGCGGTGTTTTTATGCACCGAGGGATAAATAATATCTGTACCGTTAGCCATTACACCCACCGTTTCAAAGCCCAAGTCTAATGCATCACGGTGTGCTTGTATGTCAATGCCGTAAGCCAATCCACTTATTATAATGGGTTTGTATTCGAACAGTTCTTCCAATAATTTACGCACAACACTTCTGCCGTAATCGGTTGCTTTGCGGGTACCCACTATGGAAATGGTTTTTGGATTATTTAAATGTGCACTGCCTTTATAATACAACAGGGTAGGAGCGTCGGCCACTTGTTTCAACCGACTGGGATAATTGGCGTCGGTATAAAAAAGCAATTCGGTATGGAGTTTTTCTGCACGAGTAACAATTGCTTCCGCTTCATTTAATACATTAGAATGTAGAATATTATTAATTGTTACTGCGCCAATTCCGGGAATATTGTTAAGCTTTCCTTTAGGTGTTTTAAAAATTTGTTCGGCACTGCCACAATAACTAATTAGTGTTTTTGTTGTAGCACCACCAATGCCCGGGATAAGCCCCACGGCAACTTGATAGATTTTTTCCTGCATAGCTGTGAAGGAGAAGAATGTTTGTTTTTAGTGATGATTGTTGTTGTTTTATATTTTAGAACTCTATCGGACAAGTGTAAAGTGTAAGAGTGTAAAGTGTAAGCCTTTCTTAATAATGATTTTAGTGCAAAGTTTTTACGAGTGTAAAAGTGAAAAGTGTATAGTGTAATCGTATCTTGAAATAGTTTTTAGTGTATGAGTGTAATGTGTAATCGTTTCTTAATGTTTTAATTCGTTTTACTGAAAAGTCTGTTAGTTGAAAAGCTGTAAATATAAAGTTGAAAAGAATGTTAGTGTTTACACTTTATACTAAACACTCTACACTTTTAGCATTTACACTTTACACGCTGCTTACACTCTGCACTTTTCTTACACTTTAAACTTTACACTTTTACACTTGTCAAACATTTTATAAACCCTTCCCACTAATCCGCTCTCTAAAAAACGATAGTCCGCTCTCTAACAAACACTACTCCATCTGCCTTTTCAAATCAACCAAAAACTCCCGCACCTTCTGAAGTGAATCCAATAACTCCATCTTGTCTTTCGATTTATGACGGTCCACCTTAATCATTTCTTTAGCACCTTGCAACGTGTAACCACGTTCTTTCACTAGGTTGTAAATCAGACGAAAGTTGTCGATGTCTTCTTTGGTAAATTGACGATTGCCGCGTCTATTTTTTTGAGGTTTGATGATATCGAATTCCGTTTCCCAAAAACGAATTAGGGAAGGCGCTACACTAAACATGGTCGAAATCTCGCCAATGCTGTAGTATTTCTTTTCTATATCTTTCTCTTTGTAAGGCAATTTAATAGCTGCGTATGTATAAAAACGTGAACTAGATTTATCCAAAAATACATATTCTATCCAATAGATGTTTGGCGATTTTGTGTATCGCTTTCAATTGTTTTCCACATTGAAGCCATGTTTGTGGAAAAGCCTTCATTTTGAAGCCTTTTTAAAAATCGCTTCAACC
>JAYTLG010000156.1:0-8828 GCA_043729555.1 Cytophaga sp. | reverse complement strand
GGCATTCTAACCCATTACAAGATTTTACTGTTTTGTTACATAAATAACATGTGTGCGATTTAAAACGACCAAGGCAGCATAAAAATGCCAAGCTATTTGTTCTACTTATCGATTAATAAATATTTTATTTACAGATGGTTACACCAATAAAAAAGTATGCGATGGTTAAAATAACTATTTAATGAAAATATGAATGTTATATAAATAGTAGCAAAAAGTAACAAGAAACTATTTTATTGAGACTATTTTAGAGGGCAAATTAGATATCAAACCAGCGTTGCTTGATTGACCATGCATTAAAAAAGACATTCGAATATTTGACAGAATCTATTTCTTAACAGCCTCCCAAGCAATCAGTATACTCTTTCGAGTAGGCCCCCACATGTAGCCGCCTAATTTACCACTTGCTTGTATCACACGGTGACACGGTATAATAAAAGCTATCGGATTACTTCCAATAGCCGTGCCTACAGCCCTTGATGCGGAAGGCTTTTGAATGTACTCAGCAATTGTACCATAGGTAGATAAATCACCCTCAGGAATTTTTAATAAGGCTTCCCAAACTTTAAACTGAAAGCCTGTACCTTTTAAATGTAATTTTATTTGTTGCAGATCTGACCAGTCCTGTGAAAAAATACGCAAAGCATTGGTATGTATATCATTTACTAGTTGAATAAATTGCGCTTTTGGAAAGTCAGCATATAAAAGTTTGAATGCCCCTTCTGCATCTTCATAAAAAAAAGCCATGTAACAAATTCCTTTTGTAGTCGACGCTACAAGTATGTTTCCAAATTGCGTTTCATAAAAATTATATTGAATAGTTAAATCTGCACCACCACTTTTATATTCGCCGGGTGTCATACCTTCAATAGTAACAAACAAATCATGTAATCTACTTGAGCCTGACAAGCCTACTTCGGCAACAACATCTGAAAGGGAAACTTGTTTCGACTTTAGAATTTCCTTTGCATACGAAAGGCTCAAATACTGAATAAATTTCTTGGGACTCACTCCTGCCCATTCGGTAAACATGCGCTGAAAATGATGCGGGCTCAGGTGTACGTGTTCTGCTATACGATCCAGCGAGGGCTGTTCGTTAAAATGTTTTTGAATAAATTCAATTGCAGTTGCAATACGGATGTAATCTATTTGAGCTTGTTCTTTCATTCACAACAATGTTTCAATTCAAAAATACAGTATATGTTGTTTAAATAACACCCGAAACGTGCTATTTTAATAGAATTACATTGATGAATACCTTAAATGGTATGTGGTTGGCATCTCCGCCGCGGCGGAGATGCAACCACGGCAACTTTTGAAACAAAAATCAGAATGGTTGTCCATGCGTTAAGCCAATAATTTTTTGAGTTAAGCGTGGAAGTTTGCCCAAGGTTTTTAATACCACATGCGTTGTATTTTTTTTGCCGAACAATCCTTGTAAATAATAGCCCACTTGTATGCGCGCGTTAAATTGATCGTCCCACGCTTTTTGATACAGATCAATAAGAGCCGTTTTTGAAATTGCTTTTGTGAAATATGCGGACAACAATTCGACTAATACATTTGAAGCTCTCAAACCCATGCTCATGCCATTGCCACATAAAGGGGTAATGGTACCAGCGGCATCGCCCAATAAAAAAATCCCGTGTATATAAGTAGTCTTTTTTTGAAACGTAACATTGCTAATCACAAGTGGCTTTTCAAAAAAAAATTCAGATTCTTTAAAATATTTTTTCAAAAACGGATTCTTGTGCAATACACGTTCTTCCATCACTTGAATATCATTATTGGATTCTGTGAGATTTTTAGAAGTTGTTAAATAACACAAACAATAGCGCTCTAAATCTACTTTCGATACACCACAATAGCCGTCTTTAAAATTGTGCAGCTCAATTCTATTCGATGCCAGATCTGTTTTAATGTGATACTTAACACCAATGTAATTTATGGCAGGCGCTTTTTTTGTTTTTTCTCCTTTTGCAAAATTTGGTGTGTATTTCCCGTAACTTCCGCAAACAATACTTGCCTGAAAGACTCCAACAGTTGTATTCAAACTTGTAGTATCAATATCTGTGGTATCCACATTCAACACCGTACAGTTTTGAACCACTATAACACCCTTTTGTTTTGCTATATCATATAGGTATTGATCAAGGCTGTACCTACTGATACCAAAGCCTCCCAAAGGTAAGGCTGCGTTCAGCATAAATCCTTTTTCAGAAGATATACCAAGGTTATTAATGATAGGAAGGTTTAAGTCTGCTAATGGCAAGCCCAACGAACATAAAAAATTCCAACTTTCCTTGGAAATATATTCGCCACAAACTTTATGGAAGGGATAGTTATTTTTTTCAAACACAATGGTTTCTATGCCTTTGTCTGCCAATTGTATCGCCAGACTTAAACCAGCGATGCCGCCGCCAACAATGGCACATGGATATGTATTTGAACTAGTCTGCATACACGATCACTTGATGACGAAATGCCCATTTATTTTTAACAGAAAAATGTTTAGCGCCCGACTTTTGCAAGATAGCAATCCATTCCTTTTTTTTAAACCCACGCGCAACCGATAAGGGCGCGTCGTTTTTCACAAGATACGAATTCGAAAAAAGTTTCGTGAGCCATTTAATCGAATAGTACGCCAACACATTTCGTTCTAATTCATTTACCACCAAAATTGCTTTGTGCTTGATTGAAAACTGAATGAGTTCAATTAGTTGTTCTTCTGATAAATGATGGCAAAACAAACAGGCGTGAATAACATCTATCTGTTCTGCATGATTGAATATATGTCTATAATCATCACAGATGTATTGTATGGGCAACCCTTGTGTATTGTTGGTGGCATACTCAATGCATACAGGCTTGATATCTACGCCCAACAAGGAAATATTTTTATGATTTTTTTTACTCCATGAATAAATGCGCTTCAAGGTGTCTCCGCCGCCGCAACCGATGTCAACAAGTGTTTGTGGTGTATCCTTTTTTAAAATGGAATTGAATGCAGATAAACTAATAGTATAGCCACCCAATAAAAAATTGATGGTATCTAACTCTTTAAGATTTTGAAACAGATCTGCTTCAGGTATGTTGTCCTGGTCTAATAATTCTTTGGTATGGCTTCTATGCTTAAGCATATTGTAACTGCATGGTTTCAATACTTATGCCTGGGCCAAATGCAGCAGCAAAAATAGCTTCTCCCTTTTGCTTGTGTGTTGTGTTTTCAATGATGTGTTTCAACACAAACAACACCGTTGGCGATGACATGTTTCCATAATTTTTTAATACATCGAACGACGAATGTAATTTTTCAACATCGACCTGTAATGCTTCACAAAATTCATTTAGTATTTTTTTTCCCCCTGGATGTATTGCCCAATTGTTTATAGTAGCCGCATCTAAGTTTAAAGACTGCAATAGCTCTTTGATGTTGTTGTTGATCAATTCAGAAACGTAGGATGTTAAATTCATTTTAAAACCCGTCTCTGAAAGTTGCCAAGCCATATCATTGTAGCCTTTGTGCAACAACATCGAATGAAACTCTTTAATTTCGATTGTATCACCAAATTCATTTTTAATTGGCTGGGCAGAAATTAAAACTGCTGCACTACCATCTGCAAATAATTGATTAGATACAATATAATCGTCGCTATACTCTTTTTGAAAATGCAGTGTACACAATTCTGTACAAACAATCAGAACGTTGGCTTGAGAATTATTTCTACAAATTGCATCGGCTTGTTTCAATGCAATGATAGCAGCATTGCAGCCCATAAAATTTACACTACTTCTACCAACGGTTGGTTTAAGACCTAAGGCCTCCACCAATTGAATATCCAAGCCCGGTGCAAACAATCCTGTACAAGTAACCGTGATTACATCGGTAATAGACTGCTTTAATACATCGATATTTTTTATTTTTTGAATTGCCTTCAACGAAAGCTTGAATGCTTCCTCTTTAAAAATAGCCATACGTTGCGACAATGTTGGCTGCGGCAATAATTCTTGATTCTTTGGATAAAACTCAAACGCACTCGACGATAAACTATAATCCTTTAAAACAGAATAACGCTTTTCAATACCAGTTTTAGAAGATATAATATTAATCTTTCTTTTAATATCTACATCTTTGGTAGAGTTCGAATAAAATACAGCGCAATCGTGCTGAGTATGGACAAATTCAGGAACGGCAGTTTCAATAGCAACAATATAACTCACTTATGTTTGGTTAATAAAATACAACAATGCAAAACAGCCATTCATACAAAGGGCTGCTATTAAATTCATGCGCATGGTATTTTTGAAATTAGCTGCATCGTTTGACGCAATAACTTGAACAAACCAGTACACATAATATGCAACAATAGGAATGAAGAATAGTTGCAATACATAGAAGTTAGTCAATTTTTCGATCGCATCAAAATATAAAAAATAAAAGATGTTCGTAATACCGAACATAAGTCCCGTAAATACGAAGGTGCCTTTATAACCTAATTTATAACTTATGGTAACAACGCCGTCTTTCAAATCTTGTTGATGCTGATACACTTGTGTAAGTGGATATGCACCTGCAATTTGAAACGAACATGCAACCAATAAATACAATGTAGGTGTTGTTAGCGAAACAACTTGGCCCGCTATGCCAAGGTATGCCATATAATAGGTGAATGCTCCTTGAAAAAACACAACCGTTAAAAATCCAATCAATGGGTATTTTTTTAGTCGAATTTCTTTCGAACTATAAGCCCTCGACGCAAGAATATAAATCAATATGCAACCTGCAAATGTATAATGAATGAATATTGCAGATAGTATTAATGCAGTTACATCTAAAAAAAGTGTAAGGTAAAACAAGTGAATGGTAGGCATGGGTGGCTTCTCGATACCACCAATACTATCTTCGTCTTTATCAATATAACTGTTGTAGCCATTACTTGCGGGATATACCAACAAATGAATGATTAAAAAAGATAGTATTACATTCGGTTCTAAAATGGATTGTCCGGATTGACTTAAGGCCAATAAAAACAAAGGCATTAAAAAGAATGAAAATGGAATCCGCAATAAGCGAAGGGTGTTTTTATCTAATAGCATCTCAATTCTTTTTAATTTACAATGAACCAATTCGTAATTCTTCCTTTAAAAAATATTATTTATTTTCTGTATAAATTTTAAAATTAAAGAGAATGGATTGCCAGCCTGCTTTTTGCAACTCAAGTGTATTTTGCGTTTCAGCCTCAAAGGTTTCTACGATTTTTGTTGCATCTCCCAATTTTGAAAAAATAATTTTAGCTTTTCTTCCGTCACCCATGGTATATGCGATCAATTCATTTGTAACGATCTGATCATATATCCCCCAAAAATCAAAACTCATGCTGCCGTCTTTTGCTGCCATTGTGGTAGAAAATTTTCCGCCAACTTTTAAATCATTCGTAGCCGCAGGTGCATACCATTCGGGCGATGCATAACACCACTGCGTTATATGCATTGGTTCATTCCAGCAGCTCCACACTTTTTCAATCGGTGCTTCAATCAATGTTTCTATTGTAATTGTCCGATTCATTTGATATTTTTTTTAAAATTACACACGTTAATTTATTCTACGACAAAGGCGCCTTCTAAGCCACCATCTGCAGACGATGATACCCAACATTTGAATGCGCCTGCTTCGGTCTGATAGATGCCTTCGTTGTTGTAAAATGCCAAATCAGAAACGGCGATTGCAAAACGCACCGTTTTTGTTTCACCACTTTTTAGGGATACTTGCTCAAAACCTTTCAGCTCTCTAACGGGCCGTACAATAGTGCCCGTAACATCGCGCACATATAGTTGCACCGTTTCCACACCAGCGACTGTTCCCGTATTTGATATTGTTGCCGTAACAATTAAACTATCCGTTTGTTTCAAATTGCTTTTTCCAATCGTTAAATTATTATAAATAAATGTTGTGTACGACAAGCCATAACCAAATGTATAACGTGGTGTGAATCCCGCATCTAAATAATGTGAGTTGTTGCCCAACGAACTTTGCCATGCTTCAATCGGAATATCTTTAATGCCCACAAACGAAGTAGAATCAGCAGGTCTGCCCGTATTAGTATGGTTGTAATAAATTGGAATTTGACCAACTGTCTTTGGCCAAGTAACCGGAAGTTTTCCTGAAAAGTTTTGTTTGCCACTTAACACATCTGCGAGTGCAGGTCCAGCCATCGTTCCAGGATGCCACGCCATTACAACTGCCGACACATTGGGCAATATACCTTCAATGGTGATTGGTCGGCCAGCCATAATAACCAATACAATGGGTTTCCCGATTTTAGATAAAGCAATAATTAATTTTTCTTGTATACCTGGCAAACGAATGTCTGCTCGTGAATGTGCTTCGCCAGATAAAATCGCTTCTTCACCAGCAAAGAAAACAACAACATCCGATTTTTTCGCCGCGGCCAATGCTTGTTTAAACCCTTCCTCCGATTCATCGCGACTATATGCCAAACCTGCAGCATACAAAATGTTGGCATCGCCAAACAATTCTTTCATTGCAGTTAAAGGTGTTTTTGAATTTGTTTTATCACCATCAAAAATCCAGGTACCTAATTGTTCTTTCGGTGCATCTGCAAGCGGACCAATAACCGCTATCTTTTTGTTGTTTTGTAATGGAAGAGTTTTGTTTTCATTTTTCAACAATACAAAACTTTTTACGGCAGCATTTTTAGAAAGCTCAAGCGCTTTCGGATCGAGCAAAACAAATTTTTCCTTCTCTTTAAAAAAGGGGTTTTCAAAAATTCCTGCACGTAATTTAATGCGCAGAATGTTGCGCACCATTTCGTCGAGCTGTGCTTCTGTTATTTTCTTTTCAAGGATTAATTTTTTCAAATGCTGCGCATATGCTTGACTCGTCATTTCCATATCTAAGCCTGCCGCTGCAGCTTTAAAGGCTGCCTCCTTTTCGTCGACACAATATCCATGTGGAATCATTTCTGTTACGGAATTCCAATCACTGACAACAAAGCCATCAAATTTCCATTCTTCACGTAAAATAGTTTGAAGCAAAAATTTATTTCCCGATGCAGGTATTCCATTAATATCATTAAACGAAGTCATAAATGTTGCTGCGCCTGCATTTACACTTGCTTTAAACGGTGGCAAATATACGTTACGCAATATTGCTTCAGACATGTTGGCTGTATTGTAATCTCTACCACCTTCGGCAGCGCCATAAGCAGCAAAGTGTTTGGCACAGGCCAATATACGACCAGTTTCTACAGGGTTGCTTCCTTGAAATCCTCTTATATAAGCAGCGGCCATGATGGAAGCCAAATACGGATCTTCGCCTGGCGACTCTGCAATGCGGCCCCAACGTGCATCGCGACAAATATCTACCATGGGTGCAAATGTCCAATTGATGCATTTTGAATACGATTCGTTTGCTGCCACAACCGATGTTTGTTCAGCCAAGTTGGCGTCCCATGATGCGGCTAAACCTAGCGGTATTGGAAAAATAGTTTTATACCCATGAATTACATCGCGACCAAACAATAAGGGAATGTGGTTGGGGCTTTCTGCGACTGCTATTTTTTGAATTTGCCTAACAAGAGCTGTATCCGTTAAATTTAAGATTGCGCCAACCAAACCTAAACGTACTTGTGATTTTAATTCCTCAGACAAACCTTTGCTTCTGCTCGATGTTCCCTTCAAGCACGTTTGTCCAATTTTTTCTTCTATCGTCATATTTGATAGAATGCTATTGATTCGAATTTCTGTACTGTCAGTTTGCCCCAACACAATTACGATGGATGCTAAAAACAAAAATCCAATAGATGCAATTTTTAAAAACATGAATGTGTACGAATTAAAAGTATTCCTTAATTAAAGATACGTAATATGATTTACAATTCAGGTGACGAATTTTTAGAAACGTTAGTTGCCTTCGACCAAAGCTTTAATTTGAACGAGAATAGGATTCCAGCCTTCGCCTTTATTATAAACCTCTTCATAGCGTTTCTCACCTTCCGCTGCCCCTTCAAATCCGTCTTGTATTATAGTAAGGACTGTTTGTGCACCTAGCTGCTCTAACTTATAGGTTACGCTTAAGTGATTTTCTGGAATATCGGGGTAAGAGGCGAATGGGTCAAACACGGTATAGACAAGCAATTTATTGGGTTCAATTACTTTAATTTTTCCTTTTACAAAAACCATATCCTTGCCTTCGTAATGTCCACGCCATAATAAGTCGCTACCAACAGTCCAATCGGAAATGGTTTCGCAACCGAACATGTACACTTTTGTTTTTGCAGGATTAACAAGTGTATCCCAAACGTCTGTTGTCGGTGCGTTGATGCTAATAGTATTGGTTACTAATTTTGGTATTTTCATATTATTGCTTTTATTATTTATTTCAATCTAATGTACGATGTATAAAATTGTTTTTCTGTTGTACATGTAATTTTCAATTTAAATATTTTCTAAATACTTCATACCAAAAGCTATGTTTGTTTTGAACAAAAACTATCGCAAATATTGTCGCCTTTTCGCTCGAACCAAAATATCTTGCTTGTTTATTTCAATTTCTTCGTTGTAATTTAATTCGCATACAAATCCGTTTTTTTCGAATAGTGTTATAAAATCCGAAAAGTCTTTTGAAGTACGTGTTGGCTTAAAATGATATTCCATTACATATTCACTTGCGTATTTCAGCGTATGTTGTTGATCTAAATCTTCAATAACGTTGGTTTCATCGCCCTCAATATCAATTTTAATCAAATCTATTTTTTTCCCTTTCACTATTTGTGACAATCTTTGGCATTGTACATGAACGATATTGC
>JAYTLG010000155.1:0-5886 GCA_043729555.1 Cytophaga sp. | reverse complement strand
CATCGATTTAATAAAAGCATTCCATCCTGATACCGAACAAGATCCCGATAAGAAATTAGAGAAAGAAGAAATTAGCAAAAAAATCACCGAGGCTTACGGTAAAAATGATTTGTATACACTACTAGATTTGGAGACACAATTTATTCAACGCGAAAGCAATCGATTGAGTGGTATGAAAACCGAGACAGCCAAAAGCTATTTAGCTATGTTCGACAGCCAAATAAAAGATTTAAAAGAATCCATTCGTAGCATCATCAATTCACACGACAAACTTTTTATTGAAATGTGCAAACCGAATTCAAAGCCTGAAAAGTTTTTACGTAAAGTGAAAAAGGAGTTACAAGAAGGTGTTCAAATATTGACGCAACAAGTAATCATCTTACAACATGTAGATCCCAGTATAAAATCGGATTTGTTGTTTGAAATGGAACGGCAGAATAATAAAATAATACCAGGTACGCACTACCACTCCGTATGATAAAAGGCGCCACTTGCATCTCCTACTTTTTGATAGGTGTGTGCACCAAAATAATCGCGTTGCGCTTGGATAATGTTAGCTGTGGCATAATTGCTTCTTAGTGCATTAAACGAGTCCAAGGCAGCTAAGTGACAAGGAATAGCTAAGTCAGCTCGCAAAGCACTCATCCCAAAGTTTTTCAAAGCAGACTTCAACAATAATGCCTGATTTAATAGGAGTACGTTACTAAATAAATCCCCATTTACTTTTAATACATCAATCAATTGTTCCATAAAGGCGCTACGAATAATACAACCATTCGTCCATATACGTGCAATCTCGGACAAATTCAAATTCCAAGCATAGGTTTCAGAAGCAGTTTGAATCAATAAAAAACCTTGCTGATGATTTACGATGCGTGCTAAAAAATACGCCGACTTAATTTCATCTAATGCGATAGCAGTCTCAGCTTCAATATCTGCTTGTGTCTCGCGAATATTGATTTCATCTTTAATGGTCGACACATAACGGGCAAACAAAGCTGCTGTGATAAGCGTTGCCGGCTGTCCCAATTCTGATGCTGCAATGGTCGTCCAATTACCCGTGCCTTTATTGCCAGCCTTATCTAAGATTAAATCGATTAACCATTTATCGCCTTCTTTTTTCAATAATAATGCAGCGGTTATCTCCAACAAATAACTATTCAACGCCCCTTTATTCCATTCAGAAAATACCGACGAGATTTCGGCGGGAGACATTTTAGTAACAAATCGTAAATACGCATACACTTCTGCAATCAATTGCATCTCGGCATATTCAATACCATTGTGTACCATTTTAACGAAATGCCCAGAACCTTCTGCTCCAATATAGGTACAACAGGGATCCCCTTGTTTATCTTTTGCCGCAATGCGATTTAAATAAGGCTCAACTAATTTATACGCATCGCTATCGCCAGATGGCATAATCGATGGACCTTCCAGTGCACCTTTCTCTCCACCCGAAACACCTGTACCTATAAAATGTATCTGATTATTATTAAGTGAATCAATGCGACGTTTTGTTTCTAGATAATGAGAATTTCCTCCATCAATTAAAATATCACCCGCATCTAAATGAACACGAATGGATTCTATAAACACATCTGTTTCTTCGCCGGCTTTAATCATTAAAAAAATCTTTCGAGGTTTCTTTAGCGATTGTACAAATTGTGTAACATTATCAAAACCTTTAGCACCTTTCAATTCAGAATATGCTTCAATACTTTTTTTAGCCACCTGCTCTTCTTTGCCAGCTACATGTCGATTGTAAAGTGATAACAACACGCCTTTGTTTGCAAAATTTCGTGCAAGGCTCTTCCCCATCACACCAAGTCCAACAACACCAAAGTCTGATTGCGACAACTGTTCCATAATTGTATCAATTATATTTTCAGGTTTATCTTCAATAGTAACTACAATCCCATCTGCGGGCTCTTCAAGTATGGACAATTGTGACTGCAACATTTCTGCTGACATAAAATGTCCTACTCTATTTTTCATTCGTTCCGTTATAATATCGGCATCTCCTTTTAAATAAATCCATTCAATCGAGGAGTCAATATCTTTAGATAAAAGTGTCCGATACATTTCTTTCAATGCCGAACATGCAAATACAATGGAAGTACTTTTTTGTATAGATTGTTTAGAGAACGCATGAATAGATCCCAACCAGCCTTTTCGATCTTCGTCTGTCAAAGGAATGCCGGCAGACATTTTTTCTATGTTAGCAACAGAATGAAATGCGTCTCCATCAAAAAAATCAATGTTTAGTTTTTGAGCAAGCAGTTTCCCAATCGTAGTTTTACCACTACCCGAAACGCCCATTACCATATATACTTTGTGTGTCATATCTGATGCTTTGAAACCTTAAATAAACAAACTTAAAACCAACACACCAAGCAAACCTACAATGGACACGATGCTTTCCATGATCGTCCAAGACAAGAATGTGTCTTTTATCGATACATTAAAATATTCTTTAAACATCCAGAAACCCGTATCGTTTACATGCGAACAAAAGATACTTCCTGCACCAATCGCCAATATCATCAAATTTGGATCTACGGATAGCTCTCCCATAAAAGGCGCTATAATACCAGCAGCTGTCAAGCCAGCAACAGTGGCTGAACCCAACAACAAACGTATAATAGCTGCTACAAGCCAACCCAATATTAATGGATGTATCTGAACGGATTGAAAATAGTTTGCAACAGCAACGCTTGCATTGCTATCGATCATAATTTGTTTTAAGCCACCAGATGCACCTATGATTAAAATAATCATAGCAATATCTTTAATGCCGACCTCGTATATATGCATGATTGATTTCATTTTCAAACCTTGTTTAATACCCAAGGTATAGGTTACACAAACAAGTGAAATCAACATTAATATGGAAGGTTCTTTCACAAACGACAATACACGTGTAAAAAAGGTGTTTTCTTGCACCACAAATGAAAGTAAAAACGTCGTAAGCAATAAAAAAACAGGAAGCAATGCCGAGAATATACTATTGAAAAAACTTGGCAAAACTTCAGCTACATTACTTGATACAACCAATGGCAATTCGCCAACAGGCTGAATATTTTTTAATGTTCTTGAAAATAATGGCCCCGCCAATATGATGGCAGGAATTGCTACAATAATTCCATAAATAAATGTCTTTGCCATACTCGCATGAAACGTACCTACCAACGAAGCTGGTGATGGATGCGGAGGCAACAAACTATGTGCAACCGACAAGGCCGCCAGCATGGGAATAGCGACATATACAGCAGGCAATTTAAAACGATATACCAAACTGAAAATAATGGGGATGACCAATACAAAACCAACATTGTAAAATAAAGGTATGCCAATAATTAAACCTGTAAGCATTAATCCCCATTGTAAATATTTCTCGCTACAAATCTGCATTACTTTATCTGCTATAACAGTTGCAGCACCACTATCTGCAACAAGTTTCCCAATCATAGCACCTGCAGCGAGTGTTACCAGAATACCACCGAGCATGTCGCCAATGCCTTTTTGAAAAGAGCCAGCAATGCGATCTATGGGCATACCCAATAACATTCCGGCAACGATAGAAACAAGTATAAACGAAACAAATGGAGATAACTTAAGAACCGTTGTTAAAAAAATCAACAATCCGATCACACAAAACAAAACAATAAGTAATGACATAGATAGAGGAATGTTATATATACTTGATTAGTAAATTTAAGTAAAATATCAATACGCATTTCTTTAAATTTCAACTTACAAAATAAAAAGGGAAGCTATTGCTCCCCTTTTATTAAATTCATTAAAGAATTAATGGCTCCAATCAAACTGATCCAGATTTTCAATAGCTGATTGCAAGAGTTGTATACTACGCTCAACATCTTCCTTGTGAACCATCTCAATTACTTGATGTATGTGACGAGTAGGAATAGATATAGCACCTGCAATTGAGCCATTCTTACCGTTACGTTGAAGTGGTGCCGTGTCGGTACCACCAGCTACAAGTATCTCTGGCTGCCATAGTATGTTTTTATCTGCTGCTTGCTTCTTCAAGTACGCAACCATTCTATAATCGCAAATGGTTGACGAATCTAAAATTTTTATCGCAGTACCTTTGCCAAGTTCTGTACACTTTTCATGCGCACGTGCACCGGGCACATCGTATGCAATGGTTGTATCCAATGCAATTGCAAAGTCAGGATTGATACTATGTGCAGCAACACCAGCTCCTCTTAAACCAACCTCTTCCTGCACTGTAAATACCGCATAAAAATCGTAGGGTACTTCAGTATGCTGCATCGAGCGAAGTGTTTCAATCAATATAAAAACAGAGATGCGATTATCCAATGATTTACAGTTGATACAATCCCCCATTTCAATCAACGAACGCTCGCGTGTTACAGTGTCGCCTATACTGATGTATTGATCAACTTCTTCTTTCTTCATTCCAAGATCAATGAAAAAATCTTCGATCTTCGCTGGTTTGTTTTTTTCATCAGCAGTCATTACGTGAATGGGTTTTGTACCCATTACTCCTACTAAATCTTTTTTACCATGAACAATAACACGCTGTGCAGTCAGTGTTTTAGGGTCGAAGCCACCTAAGGTTTGAAAGCGCAAGAAACCTTGTTCGTCGATATGGGAAACAATAAAACCAATTTCATCCATATGGGCAGCAACCATTACTTTCTTTTCCTCTGGATTGCGCACTCCTTTTTTCAAGGCAAACACATTTCCAATATTGTCTACCCAAACATGGTCGACCAAATGCGCTACTTCTTTTAAAGCAAGCGAGCGAACTGCTTTTTCATAACCGGGAACACCTGGTGTTTCACAAATATTTCTTAATAATCCAATATCCATTATTGTAAGTAATAAGTTTTAAGTTGTACGTTCTAAGAAATACATAGGATGTGAATTTACGAGGTATAAACTTTAAAATTCACTTTTTAAGAAAAAAGCCCAATGAAATATTTCAAAGGGCTTTTTAATATTTATATAAAAGCGGTTGTTATTCAACAACGCCTAATTTCAAACTATTTGCAAGTTGAATATCTGCCATTGGCATTGAAGCAGTAGTAACATAAATATCACCTTTCTTCAACAATCCACTTTCAACTAAACTTTTCTTAACAGCTTCGATTGATTCATCTGTAGTAGTGAATTTTTCAAATTTGAATGCTTTAACACCCCAAACCAAATTCATTTGATTCATCAATTGTTCGTTGTGTGTTGCAATGTAAATATTTGCTTTAGGTCTATGACTAGCAATTCTAAATGCAGAATAACCAGACTGAGACAAACCAATAATTGCTTTTGCATTTACTTTACTCGCCAATTCACAAGCTGAAGCTATAACGCTATCGCTGTTATTTTCGATATCATCTAAAGTAGACTTATTGTATATGTCTGCTTCTTTTTCTACCGCTTGACAAATACGCGTCATTGATTGCACAGTAAGTACAGGATAATTTCCAGAAGCTGTTTCAGCAGACAACATGATTGTATCAGCGCCGTCAATGATTGCATTCGCAACATCACTTGCTTCAGCACGTGTAGGACGCGCATTAGAAATCATACTTTCCATCATTTGTGTTGCCACAATAACAGGCTTGCCTAAATGATTACATTTTTTAATAATCATTTTTTGGATCATTGGCACGTCTTCCATTTGAAGCTCTACACCTAAGTCACCACGAGCAACCATGATTGCATCAGATTCATTGATAATAGCATCAATATCTTTTACTGCTTCCGGTTTTTCAACCTTCGCAATCACTTTGCAAGCCTTACCGTGCTCTTTAACAATTGCTTTTAATTCATTCAAATCAACTGCACTGCGAACAAATGAAAGTGCGATCCAATCAACTTCATTCTTAAGACCAA
>JAYTLG010000154.1:0-11818 GCA_043729555.1 Cytophaga sp. | reverse complement strand
AGAAAAAGCACTTTTTTTATTCATAGGTTATCATTTCCTGCAAGCTAGTAATAACAGTACTTAGAACGATTTTTAACACCACAAATGTCCATTACCCCCTTTTATTAAATATAAATCCATCTAATACTCAATCTGGGTTCAATATTCAGGTCGCTCCTAAGCGGAGCTACGCGCGTGATTTTATGGGTGATTTATTTTCTATATCCGCCGCGGCAGAATGCGACTCCGCTGGAGTCGTTTCTAATAAACATTAAATAAAAATATTTACTTGAGAAATGCTTAATCTGGGATTAAATATTTTTCTTCTTAACCACTCTGCGGATTGCAACCAGATGCGATAAAAATACCAGCGGAACAATACAACCAGGTAGCCATACAAATGGAAAATAGAGTACGCCAATATTGGGTTGGTCGAATGCGAGTTGTTGAAACGGATACGGCGCAGAAAGGATTGCAGAGATTACAATATTGCACAACAAGGCCAAACATAGAATGTTCCACCAAAGAAATAGTTTGCTGTGAATGTTTTTTTTCGAATACACCCAATATACAATCAAGGGTGCTGTTATACCTGACAGTATATCAAAGTTACGGCCTTCAAAGGTCATAAGCTCTGGTATCATTTTGTGTAAGAATAACCAAAGCAACACAATCTCAACAGGAATACGAACAATGTGTAGCCAAGTCAATGTTTTCAAATCCAACGCATCCACAAACCGGCGACCAGAATCTGTTAAAAACAAAGCAGTAATTGAAGCAAATGCGGGTACAACTAAAAACAACAATCGAGGTGGCATGCTATCTGTCACCGTGTAAAAACCGGTTTTACTAACAAGCATTTGTACAATCAACCATGCAAGCAAGACAATCAATACTATTTTAGAATGGTTGCTGGCTTTGTAAAATAAATAAACCGTCAAGAGGGTGGTTAATTCGAAAACGATTTCAATATAAGCAGGTATATTTTCCATAATACGTATTATATGGTTATTGGGGAAGCAAAAATTTTATCCTTTGCACCCTTTTCATCTTAACAGGGCTTCCATCAATATATCCGGGTGTCCAGGTTGGCATTTTTCTCACACAATCCATAGCTGCTTGATCAAGCAACGGATGATTTTCCTTTCCTTTAACAACCTCAACATCACTGATGCTTCCGTCGACATTTACAATATACGATATATAGGATATACCTTCAATTTTATTGATTTTAGCTTGTTCTGGATAAATTATTTTTTTTACAAAATAATCTATCATGGCTTTTTCTCCTCCAGGAAAAGAAGGCCAGATATACATTTCATAATAAGCAGTATCTTTTCCAAACTTCGTATAACATTGTCCTTTTACACGTTTGCCTTTTTTATATTTTTCTATCCGTTTAGCTTCACCCGTTTTAAAATAGCCTTTTAATATGCCATTTTTAAGTCCGTTACTATATGTTGCGGTAAACCAAAGTTCGCCACTTGAATAATAATTTTTCCATACACCTGAGAGTTTATCTTCTATATAATTTCCTTCAAAATCGACAATCGAGTCATTTATATAAAAAACAAAGTATCCATGTTTCACATACGGATCAAACGATTTGTAATAACCAGAACACTTCCTAATACTATCGTCAATACTAAAATCTTCAGCCTTTAACACACCCTGAGATATGATTCGAACTCTGTAATAGAATGCACTGTCTTTAGTAGTATTGTTAGTAGCATCCGGATATTTTATATAAACGGTATCAATTTTAGTTTGAGAAAAAGACATTAAGCATGTACATGCAAAAACCAAAAGTAATGTAATGAGGTTTTCGATTTTATTATTCATATTTTCATTCTATAAATCTAGTTTCATATAATGTTCAACAATCGGAAATGGTTCATAATAATGATGCAGCAATCGTTTCCATTCTAGATATGCTTCAGATTTTCTAAACCCAATGGTATGATCCTCCAAAGTCTCCCAATGCACACATAACAAATATTTATTTTCAGTCTCAATACAACAATGTAATTCATGCTGGATATATCCTTTTATTGAAGCAATATATTGCGATGCTTCTTTAAAGGATGCTTCAAATGTAGATGCTAATTCAGGCTTAATATATAATGCAGCAGTTTCTAAAATCATGTTTATCTCCATCAATTGAATATTCGAATATACAAAAAAAAGAGTCACGCTTCGCAGCATGACTCTTTACAATATGAAGTACTTATTGACTACTTACTCTTGTAGTACAAGTTCAATGCATTTTTATACGTTCTGAATGTAAATGCAGCCCAAGGGAATTCAGGAGCAATCAATTCGAAATTAGAAGAACCACCAACCATTAATTTAAAGTCGCCGTCTTCTGTTACACGTGTAAATGTATGTGCAGATTGGTCTTCTGTGATGAATGAAAGATTCGCTTTTGAAATTTCAAACGTTACCGTTTTAGATTCACCCGCTTTGATTGCTACTCTTTCGAATGCTCTCAATCTTTTCAAGTTTGGAACAACTGAAGCAAACATATCACGAGAATATAATTGAACAACTTCGTCACCATCTACAGAACCTGTATTTTTAACGGTTACTGAAACCGTTACTTTAGCATCACCTACCAATGTATCTGTGCTTAATTTGAAATCAGAATATTCAAATGTAGTATAGCTCAAACCATGACCAAATGGCCATTGTGGCATGTAACCATTGTCTACAAATGTACCTGGAGTTGGTTCAACGTTTACTTCTGTCCACTTGTGATCGTACATTACGATATCACCTGTAGCTCTTGGATACGAGAATGGTAATTTACCACCTGGATTATAGTCACCAAACAATACATCTGCAATTGCATTTGCGCCTTGGCTACCTGGCCAGAACGCATCTAATACAGCAGGAATACCATCAACAATTGAAGAGATAACACGTGGTCTACCTTCAACTAAAACCAAGATTACGGGCTTACCTGTCTTAATAGCAGCTTGTGCTAATGCTAACTGACGAGCATCTAACGTTAAATCACGGATAGAACCTGGAGATTCTGCATACGAGTTTTCACCCAAGCAAAGAACAATTGCATCCGCACCTGCAACAGATGGTAATGCGTAGTTCATTGGATCTTCGTAGTTTGCTACCGATTGACACACAACGCGACCAGCACCAATTTTATTTTCTAATGCTGTTTTAATAGATACAGTAGATGCAGGGTACAATGACAATACACTGTCTTTAGCGAAGTCAAAACCAGGAATAAATGCTTTATCACCGCCTTTAGAAAGCGTAGCGGTAGCATCAGCACCTTGCCATGTGTATGACCAACATCCATGTAAAGATGGAATGTTGTTAGCGTTTGGACCAGCAACAACAATTTTCAATGTCTTCTTTAATGGAAGTGTGTTGTTATCATTTTTTAACAATGTCATTGATTGTCTTGCTGCAAACAATGCTTTAGCAGCATATTCCGGTTTGCCGAAATTTGCAATTGCATCTTTTTCAACTACAGGATTTTCGAATAAGCCTAAAGCAAATTTTAATCGTAAAATTCTTCTTACTGACTCATCAATACGAGCTAAAGGAACAGAACCTTCTTTTACCAATTCAATTAATAATTTAGGAAATTTGAAATCGTTTGGCGTCATACTCATATCAACGCCTGCAAGAATAGAAACTCTTACTGCTTCTTTTAAAGAAGTACATGTGTTGTGACGTTCGTATAAACGGTTGATATCTTCCCAGTCCGTTACAACTAAACCTTTGAAACCTAATTCACCACGTAAAATATCTGTTAACAAATATTTACTAGCGTGAACTGGAATACCATTCAACTCACCCGAGTTAATCATGATTGTAGAAGCACCTGCGTTAACTGCTGCTTGGAATTGTGGTAAATAATATTCTCTCAATTCAATTTCAGGAATGTAAGAAGGAGTTCTATCGCGACCTGTTCTAGAAGCTGAATAGCCAATGAAGTGTTTCATACAAGAAGCAACTGCTTTGGTACTGTTCAAGCCTGCTTTTTCATAACCTCTAATTGCTGCTACACCCATTTGTTCTACTAAATAAGGGTCTTCACCAAATGTTTCAGGGAAACGAGGCCAAAGTGGATTGCGTCCTAAATCCAATACAGGATCAAAATTCCAACGGAGTCCGCAAGCTCGTGCTTCTAATGCAGTAACTTCAGCTCCAGCTGCTTCTACAGCAGGGTTCCATGAAGCTGCTGTACCAATATTGTGCGGGAACAATGTAGAGTTCAATGTAAATGTAACCCCATGAATGGCATCAATACCATATACTACAGGAATACCGCTACCTGTTTTTGTAGCTTTATCTTGAATTTGAGTTAAAATAGAAATCCATTGATCTTGAGAATATGCACGGTTAATTGCATTCAATAATGAACCTACTTTGTATGTAGAAATTGCTGTATCTAATAAGGCAGGATTGATGATACCATAATTGTTATCATATCCACTTCCATTACCCGAATAAAGAATGGTATTTAAATTTACCTGAGTCATTTGACCCACTTTTTCTTCAACGGACATTTTTGCTAATAGAGAATCAACCCTAGCTTCAATAGCCTTGTCTTTATCAGACGCTGTAGCAGTAGTTCCTGTATCCTCTTTTTTGCAAGCCGTAAAAGCCAAAAGCGAAACAAGAACACCAAATAGATAAACTGTTTTTTTCATCGGTTATGTGTTAAATTTTAATACGCATTGAATTGTTGTATTCCATATGGATTTCACAACGGAATATCTTTCAATAATACAACTTTTTTAAGGTTTTGCCAAAGAAGCAGACAGAGAAAAATAGCATGTTTATAAGCATCTAAGAAAAATATAAATTTTCTGTAATACTTTCTGCTTAAAAATATCATAAAATGCATATTACTAAGCAATTACACAATTCAGATGAATACGTAAGTGGTAACTAAATACAATTAATTACAAGTAAGTTACCACCCAAACGAAGTGCTTTTTATTGATATAAACCAATAGAAATTAACAGTTAGGGGCTCAAAACCAATTACAATGAAGTACAACCTTGAGTTAGTTAGATAGGAGAATTACCTCCCTACCAATCTCAGATTTTATGCTAAAGATTATTCATATTTACGAACTAACTCTTCTAGTTTTGAAGTAATAGTATCAGTCGTTAATGTCTTAGTTCTGTTAAAGCTTTTATAAATGAGCTCACCAACAAATCTGGGTTCTTCTAAATCAAATATATTCCGGAAGACCGTTCGGTTTGCTTTTACTGTATCTGGATTCAATCCGTAAATAAAAAAATCAATCCGGTCCATATTTTTCTCATCTATCCGGCAGATAATCTTTTTGTTTAGGAATGTACCTGTTACTGCCTTTTCTGCAATTACCCAATACTTATTTACATCAATCCATTCAACTATAAAATCGTTTTGTAAAAAAATCAGCAAACGGTTTATACTTCATATTATTCTTGAGCTTATAATTGTTTATACTTGATTTTAAATATAAACACAAACAAAAAAACAAAGGCATTGCGACTGCTGTAACAGTAAGTATATATAACTTATCTTCTGTATCTGGCCTAGGACCTGCCATATATGGAAGTGCGCCAAAGATCATTGATGAAAAAATAACGGCTACACTTGTCCATGTAGTAATTAAAGGTTTTTTATTTTGAGCACAAAAAGTATACATATAAAGTTCGTTTTAAATTATTATCTATTTAATACATTCCACAGAAACAAACTCCAGGGCTTTTAAGGCATTCATTCGAAGCAAATCTGCCGAATACCCACCATGCACATCAGAGGCATTTGGAGATTTAAATGAATACGCAGAACCATCTCCATTGATAAATAATTTATTCAAATCGAAAGAAAAATGCACACGTGTTAAGCCATTTTCTTTTACTTGAACCAAAGGAACTGCGTCAAAAATATCCCCAAATGAAAACGGCATAATACGTGCATCGCCACCAATTGCAAAATGCAATAGACTATCTTCGGCAATACTGCTTCCCCCTTCAATCAATAAAAAGATATAACCCGAATTCCATTCCCAAAACATATCTGCCTTTGCCAAATCCAAAGGAGCAGGTGCCATGGTTGGATCCGCATGATTTAAGGCTCTAGGTAAGCCAAGATTAAAACGAATGTCTGAGTAACAACCTTCGGCTACATCAAAACGTACCGACGACATTAACTTATTAGAATTGGTGTCAATTGTTGCTTCAGAAAAATCGACTAAATATACCCCGTTTGATGCATTCGAAATTGCTCTGGCTTCCGGCATGTTCGAACTGGAACAGGCAATATCCGAAATGAAAAATTTTATTTTATGAATTTTGAATGACTCTCCACTTGGACTTATATATGTACGATCAAAACTAAAAATAGCAGTATCCACCATGGGTGTAAAGACCAATTCAACTTGTCCATTTTTAGAAACCACCGAATGCTTTTTGTTTCGTGTTTGTTGTGGAACACAAGCGGTCAACAGTATAATCAACAATATCACTATATAATTCAATCGTGTATTCATACAACTATATTAAGGACGAAATGCGGGATTCGTTATAAATTCAATATCTGTTAAGGTATATAAAAAACGAACCAAATCTTCTTTATCCTGCTTTGTAAGCAACATACCTTTATGTATGTGTACATGGTCTGATTTATTTGGATGTGAGATACCACCGGTATTGTAATGATCAATTACTTCTTCCAAGGTCTTTAAGCTCCCATCGTGCATGTATGGCGAGGTCAATGCAATGTTGCGCAAGGTTGGCACTTTAAACTTACCCTTGTCGCTCTCCTTGCCCGTTATGCGAAAACGACCTTGGTCTTTATACTCCACATACAAACCATTATTTTGAAAAGAATTGTTGGTTAAGTTCACGCCTGAGTGGCACGACGAGCAATGCACTTTATCATTTCCGAAAAACAGTTTATATCCTCTTAATTCGGATTCATTAAATGCGGTTGCATTTTTATTGTAAAAATAATCATCGAATTTGGTATTGCTGCTAATCAAGATACGCTCAAAACTTGCAAGGGCTTTAAACAACGTATTGGCATTGGGTACAGAGCCGTATGCTTTTTTGAAAAGTTTGGTGTAGGTTTTATCTGCTTGCAATCGATTGATGGCTTCATTCAATTCCAAGTTCATTTCGTTGTGACTTGTTAAAGGCTTTAATACTTGCAATTCCAAACTTGAAACACCACCATCCCAGAAAAACGAATTCGACCAGGCTAGGTTAATCAATGCCATCGAATTGCGATCAACAGATTCGTTGTTAAAACCGACACTCACATCTAAGCCGTCGCTAAAAGCTTTTGTTTGTAAATGACAGGAAGCACAAGATAAACTTTTATCAAGCGAAAGAATGGTATCGTAAAACAATTTCTTCCCCAATTCAATGCGATCCACCGTAAGTGCATTGTCGGCCGGAATCATCGGTTCAGGAAATCCGACAGGTAAATTCAATACATAAGGTTTCTCTATTATTTTGTACACCGAGGAACAAAAGAATAGTACAAACGAACTGACAAAAACTATCTGGAGTATGTATTTTTTCAAACGGAAGTGAAATGATTATTAGAATCTAAGATACGAAAAATACGATTACGAAGTAGTTGTAGAATACGTTAAATTACACTTCATTTACGACGTAGTGAATTGTTATTTGTATTTCAATGACGCATTATTTCAAATAACAGTTTTTACACCTTAGTCATATTCAACGTTTTCTTTTATCCCTGTTGATGCCGGATATACAGAGGCAGATAGTAGGAGCGTATTAATGTATACATTGGGCGTATGCAATACCCCCCTACGCACACACAAATACACAATGAAACAATACGTAATTTACCAGCAAGATTTTTAGGTAAACGCATTATTTTTTTGAAATTTATTTTTTATTCTTTGGAATATCCAGCTCGATGGCCTTAATGTTTGCGGGCAATGGTATAATCTACCAAATCGCGTAGGGATTTTTTATACTTTGAATCTTCAAATTCATCTAAAAATGTATAGGCCTCTGTTCTGAAATTTTCCATCACCGTACGGGTATATTCAATTCCACCTGATTCTTTCACAAACTGAATAACCTCTTTAACTTTTGCAGATTTGTGTGTTTGGTTTTTGATGATAAACAATATGCGTTTTTTCTCTAACCAACTTGCTTTGTTCAGCGCATAGATTAGAGGCAGTGTCATCTTACGTTCTTTGATATCAATACCAACAGGCTTGCCAATCATCTCGGATGTTTCGTAATCAAACAAATCATCTTTCACTTGAAAAGCCATGCCTATTTTTTCACCAAACAACTTTGCACGCTCAATCAATTTCTCATCCGAACTTGTAGATGCAATGCCAACCGCGCAACAAGATGCAATCAACGAAGCAGTCTTTTGACGAATGATTTCAAAGTAAATTTCTTCTGTAATGTTTAAGTTGCGTGCCTTTTCAATCTGCAGCAACTCCCCTTCACTCATCTCTCTTACGGCATTGGATACAATTTTCAACAAATGAAAATCGCCGTGATTGATGGATAATAATAACCCTTTAGATAATAGATAATCACCTACCAAAACGGCAATTTTATTTTTCCAAAGTGCGTTGATTGAAAACATGCCTCTGCGGTAATCCGAGTCGTCAACCACATCGTCGTGTACCAAAGTTGCTGTGTGCAATAACTCAATTAATGCGGCGCCACGCTGTGTAGATTCATTTACGTCGCCTGCTAAATGTGCCGATAAAAAAACAAACATCGGACGCATTTGTTTTCCATTGCGCTTAACGATATACGACATTATTTTATCCAAAAGCATCACCTTGGATTTCATAGACTCACGAAACTTCTTTTCGAAGTCTTTCATGTCGTCCAATACAACATCTTTTATATCATCTAAGCGAATTTCCGACATGGTATAGGTTAAAGCACAAATATAAGGATAAGTAACAATTATTTCATGTTAATAAACTGCAAGGCTACACCCACATCTTGTGTGCGCATCAAAGAGATAACGTCTTGAAGGTCATCAATTTTTTTACCTGTAACACGTACTAAATCATCCATTTGAGCGGACGTTACTTTGAGGTTCGAATCCTTAATTATTTTTACAATTTTCTTAAGACCTTCTTTATCAATACCATTCTTTACAGGTAACTCACGCTTCATCATTGGACCCGAAGCATATTCTTCCTTCGACATATCAAGCGCTTTGGGGTCAATCCCTTGCTTTGCCATGCGTGTAATGATGATATCCACAATAGAACTCATACGCATGCTATTCTCCGTAGTCACTTTAATGATAGATGTTTTTTTATCCAAATCAATTTCTGTTTTAGAATCACGAAAATCGTAACGCGTTGTAATCTCTTTTCGAGCTACATTTATGGCATTATCAAGGGTTTGCGGATCAACTTTGCTTACGATGTCAAAAGAAGGCATAACGGTTTCTATTTAGTTCTATATCAGACAATATTGTTCCAACGAAGTTAGTCATTTGAAATTTGTTTCGCAATCTTAAAACTTTGATATCCCATACTCGTTAGAAAACTTATTAACAAGCACGTAAAATCATGTAATACTCCGTCCATAATATGCAAAGAACCTATTATATTCAAAATTGAATATACATGTGTCTTAATTTTATTAAACAGTTTACAAATTCACTAACGATTTCGAATCGTTCTAAAGATTTTGATTTTATGGCTAAGGAGAAAAGTACGAAGGAAACACAAAAGAAAATTTTTGTGTTAGACACATCGGTGATTATCTACGATCACAATGCGGTCACAAATTTTGAAGAACATGATTTAGCTATTCCGATTACGGTACTAGAAGAACTTGATAATTTCAAAAAGGGCAACGACATCAAAAATTTTGAAGCGCGTGAATTCACTCGCTTTTTAGATGAACTCGCTCAAAATAGTCAAAGCCTGCAAGATTGGATACCCCTTGTGGGACGTGCGAAAGGTAAGCTTAAGGTAGTGATGAATACCCATGGTACAAAAGAAATGGATGCGGAAAAGATTTTTGACGATCGAAAAAACGATCACAAAATTTTAAATGCAGCCATCAGCGTACAAGCAGAAAACCCCGACAAAAAAGTAATTCTAGTTAGTAAGGATATCAACTTACGCTTAAAGGCGAAGTCTTTAAACATACCCTCTGAAGACTACAATACAGGTAAGGTTAAGGACATAGATTTATTGTATACAGGCCATACAATCATAGAAAATATTGTTCCTGAAAAAATAAATGAACTCTATGAAAAAGGGTATTGCGATGTAGATGCAATACCAGCTGAGTATATTTCTAAAAATCATTACTACATTTTAAAGAGTGTTAAAAGTTCGGCGTTGGCGTATTACAACCCGGTTGAAAAACGTCTGGAACATATTGGCAAAAGCCCTGCATATGGTATCAAGCCACGCAATGCCGAGCAGGCGTTTGCTATCCATGCGGTATTAAACCCTCAAATAAAATTGGTATCGATACAAGGAGTAGCTGGTACTGGTAAGACACTTATTGCATTGGCTGCAACTCTTGAACAAAGAAAAGATTTCAAACAAATTTTCTTAGCACGCCCAATCGTTCCGTTGAGCAACAAAGATATTGGTTATTTGCCAGGCGATATCAAATCAAAATTGAATCCATACATGGAACCGCTGTTTGATAACCTGAAATTTATTCAAAATCAATTCAACGAATCCGATCAAGACTACCAACGCATCACCGACATGGTGAATAAGGAGAAGCTTGTCATCACGCCACTGGCTTACATTAGAGGTCGAAGCTTATCAAATATTGTTTTCATTGTAGATGAAGCTCAAAACTTAACGCCTCATGAAGTAAAAACAATTATTTCGAGAGCGGGTGAAAATTGTAAAATCATTTTCACGGGTGATGTATTCCAAATTGATACGCCGTATTTGGATTCAGAATCAAACGGACTTTCGTATTTGATAGACCGATTGAAAGATCAAGATTTATACGCGCACATTACACTTGAAAAAGGTGAACGTTCTGAATTGGCGAACTTAGCAAACGAATTGTTGTAAATTTTGATTCCCTACATATCAAAGCCTGCTTTATCCCTATAAAGCAGGCTTTATTTTTCAATTCAAATAAATCATTACCAACAGCTTACATAATACATCTTGATAAGAGATGGTATTTTTTGTATTTTTGAAACTACTCATTTAACATCCTATTCAAATTAGATAATGGAAGTCGATAACAGACCTTTCTTAAAAAAATCAAAATATACCCTACTCTATTGGTTGATTAGAGCGTTAATTTTCATTACCGAAAAATTGCCTCGTCCGGTAGTGTTTTTTGTATATGGAGGCTTGGGAAAGATTGCCTACTACTTTGCAACCGAACCTAGAAACAGAGCCATTAAAAATTTAACCATTGTTTTTGGAAACGAAAAAACACCGGAAGAAATTAAGGCCATTGCCAAAAAGATGTTTATGAATTTGGGAAAAAACTTAGCAGATGTACTGCGTGTTTTCCCAATGGAAACAATTGAGCAATTCAATAAACAAGTAACCGTTATTGGTAAAGAGAACTTAGACGCTGCTTATGCAAAAGGCAAAGGCGTTGTACTTTTAACTGCACACATCGGCGCATTTGAAATTTTAGGAACCTTTGTGGGATTAAATTACAAATCGATTATGGTGGGTACAAAATTAAAAGACCCCCGATTAGACAACTTGATTGTACGTTCACGCTCGAAAGGTGGTAGCAAGTATGTACACCGTGGTGAAAATACCTTACAACTTATGCGCAGCTTAAAAGAAGGTCGTGTTATGATTATCTTAATCGATCAAGACACAAA
>JAYTLG010000153.1:0-4465 GCA_043729555.1 Cytophaga sp. | reverse complement strand
TTCCCTTTTTTAAGTGAACGTGGCAAGATGGCTTATTGGGATAAAATCAAAGACGATTTTGAGTTTTACAAAACCATTGCCTTTACTAACAGCGACAATCACCCAGAAATGATTGAAAAGATTTTCAACATACAATTGCAAACAAAGTCCCTGTTACTAAACTCTCTATTAAAAATTAAAAATAGAATATACGCGAGTGGTGATACCACATCCATCCGTCTATATCAAGAATGGCAAAATACGCGCGACGATCTTTCGATTGCATATTCAATGACATCCGCACAAAAGAAAGAAAATGGTATAGACATCGCTGCCTTAGAAGGCACATTGGAATATATTGAAAAAGAACTTAGCTCAATATCTGCAGACTTTGTTGAGAATTCAAAAAACAAAACAAGTTCACTATACACATGGAAAACATTGAGAGAAAGTCTTCTTGAAGATGAAATTGCAATTGAAGCTATTCCATTTAGATTGTTCACGAAATCATTCAGCGATACCACTTGGTATGCATTTGTAGCTGTAAATAAAGATTCGAAAAGACCTGATTTTATTATTGAAAAAAATGGTCGCGACCTTGAAACAAGATACCTGAAATACTATCGAAACTTAATGAAGTTTGAACAAGAGGATAACAATTCATACAAACAATATTGGGAACCAATATCCAAACTCATTTCAGACAAATACAAGACAATATATTTTGCTGGCGATGGCGTGTACAATCAAATCAATTTAGAAACCCTTAGAGATGAAAAAGGTGAATACTTGATTAACTCTAAAAACATTATCTGTATTGGTACCTGTAGAGATATTATAAACAAATCAACACAGTCAACAAAGACTGTAAAAGTAACCAACACAACATCGAGCATCACGATCATAGGCAATCCAACGTATTATACTACAACTCCTTTAGGTGACCAAACGGTTAGTGCTTTACCGGGCTCGCAAATTGAAGCAACCAAGATTGATGCGCTTTTAACTGCCGATAAATGGAACGTAACGTTGTTTACAGGAGCAAATGCAACAGAGGATACTGTTAAATTAATTCAAAGTCCAACGGTGTTCCATATTTCAACACACGGTTTCTTTTGGACCGATCCTACTACAGAAAATAATTCGACCGATATTCAAGATCAAGCGGCGGCGAACCCCTTATTAAAATCAGGGATTTTACTGTACAATGGTGGGGAATTGATGCATACCCAAAACATCAATACCATCAATAAAGAAAGTGGCATTTTGACCGCATACGAAGCCATGAACCTATCCTTAGACAATACGGAGCTGGTAGTGTTGAGTGCCTGCGAAACAGGCTTAGGTGAAGTTAAAACAGGGGAAGGTGTTTATGGTCTACAACGTTCGTTTACGGTTGCTGGCTCAAAATGCATCATCATGAGTTTATCCAAAGTATCGGATGCTGTAACAATTGAATTGATGACAAAATTTTATACCTATTGGATTCAATCTGGAAATAAACGAGACGCATTTATTAAGGCTAAAAAAGATTTAATGCTTACTTACCCTCCAAGATATTGGGGTGCATTCATTATGATTGGAATGTAATTGAAATTATGAATTATAAATTAAATCCCGGTTTCATTATCAATTCATAATTATTAAAGTCTATGAAATTCGTACATGCCAATTGGTATATGAAAAATATCACAGGACTTTTCAGTAAAGAGAAGGGGGCAGACAAAGGTTTCACCGCACAGTATGCTGTATTTTGGATTTTCTTTAAGAATAAAGAAGATATGACCAATGCCATATTAATCAATCACGAACTTATCCATCACGAACAAGTAAAAGAATTAACACCATTTTTATTTTTCCCCTTATACACCCTGAACTATGTATTCAATTTGATAAAATACAAATTGAATGCTGACCTAGCATATCGAAACATCTTATTTGAAAAAGAAGCGTATTTAAATGAAAAGAACCACACCTACCGTTCTCAACGAAAACGATATGCATGGTTCTTTTTATAAATAATTAAATCAAACAGGTGGTTGGCCGATCGGCGGAGGCACAACAACGGCTTACTAATTTTTATTCCGTCCGTTTGGAATTTGTTTTTTGGAATTTATTTTTTTTGCAAGCAATGCTATTCAAAAAAAGTCACTTCCCCATTATCCATATCGTAGTAGGCACCAACAATTTTAATCTCGCCAGCTTCTTCCATATCTCTAAGGATTGCACTATTTTTTCGAACTTCTTTTACCGTAAGTTTTACATTTTCGCGAACGACTAAATCCACAAATGCAGGATTTTTAGATGTTTGTGCGCCATCAAAATGCGAACAACAATCAACAGCAGGGCGAATTTTTTTCAATAACCCAGTAAGGTTCCCAAGTTCGGCATTATCGATAGCTCCTTTTATTGCACCACAATATTCATGACCCAAGACAAGTACTAATTTGGCACCCGACAATTTACAGGCAAATTCCATTGAACCTAATATATCATCATTTGAAATATTTCCTGCAACACGTGCTACAAACATATCGCCAATACCTTTATCAAATACATCTTCGATTGGCACTCTTGAATCAACACAAGACAATACAACTGCCTTAGGGAATTGCCCACTAACAGCGTCACGAATTTGTTTTGAGTGATCACGCATGGTTAACGATCCAGAACAAAAACGGTTATTGCCATCCTTCAAGCTTTGAATTACTTGGTCCGGTGTTAGTTCTTTCTGCTCCTGAGCGGTTAAAACTTTTTCTACTAAGGGTTGTTGATTCATTCTAAATATTTATTTAATTGAAATTTGTTAAACGATAGAATAGTTGAATATACTACATGAAGATTAAAATACGGCAAATTATTTAAAGAAATAAATCCCAACAAATACCTATTTTAAGTAATTACACAAAGCTATTTTTGTGCTTGTGCATGCTTTTCCTTGCACACGACGCTACAATACCCCCAAATTTCCCCATCAATCAGTGCAGTATCTTTCAAATGTTCTGGCATTTCCATGTCGCATATAGGGTCTACTTTATTTACAATGGAATCAAGTGCAACATTTAATTTTTCATCATAAGCGATCTTAACTTCGGATTGAGGAATAGAATTGCAGGAAAATATGCATGCTGTAAATAGAAGGCTGATAATTAATTTCATAAATATTCTTTTCAATTAAATTCAAAAACCACTATTCAAACTGAAAATTATTTAATTTGAATAGTGGTTTTGATATATTTATTCAATTATAATTTTTTGCGTATAAACCGCATCCAAATCTGTTTTGACCATAACAACATACATCCCCTGTTTATAATCGACATGGAATTGTGTTTGCTCACCAGTAAATTTCCCTTTTACATTACCTGCATAATCATAGATAACGGTTTCCGTAATGTTGCCAGAAATTTGATCTGCATGTAACTCAAACACACCCGAGCTGGGGTTTGGTGCAATTTTCAACAAGGCGTTATTTACGGAAGTGGTATTAAATATACTTGTAGCAATTGCCGGCATTTCAGACAATGCATTTGAATACAAACCATTATTTTCCGTTGTTACAAATACACGCGTTGTTACAAATGTTATTTTTTTAACATCGGTATAACTTGGAAGATTAAATTGATTTCCACCTTGAATCCAGGTAACACCTTGATCGTACGTTGCCAATAAACCGCCCTTGTAGCTCGCCCAAACAAAACCTCCGTATGTTGCCATTGCTTGAATTTTTGTTCCATTTAAACCCATCAAAGTTGTATGGGGAATTATTGTAGGCGCAGTGGCCATCCAGTTAGTAGCAGCCTTAGCAGAATCCGAAATAAAAACACCTGAACCATCTGTACCAACATATATGTTAGCACCCATGGATGTAACAGAAGTAACGTTCAGATTAGACAAGCCTGTATTATAAGCAAGCCAAGTAGTTTGACTTTCTGTTTTCACAAATACACCATGACCAAAAGTTCCTAGCAATATATTATTGCCATAAAATGCCATAGAAGTCGGTTTAACTAAAGATGGTAAACCCGATTGCAAAGCTGCCCATTGAATCATATTCACAGGTGTTTGTTGAATTGCACCCATTACATCAAATGCATATAATTTCCCATTTGAATAAAATATTTTTTCAATATCATACAGGATTAAACCATCCGATGCCGACGACCAAAGTGCACCCGAATCTGCACTAACGTACACTCCCCCATCTGTAGCAGCATATAAATATCCATTTGCAAGAACCAAATCGTTTACGCGAATACTATCGTCGGCCAATCCAACATTTGCACGCACATAATTGGCAGCTAAATCTTTCGAAACAAACACACCACGCTCTGTAGCTGCAACAACAAATGCTACACCACTGGTAAGCATTGCGGTTGTTTTTAGATTATTGAAACCCGCATTGATTTGTGTCCACATGGTAAACGGAAGCGTAACTTTGTAAATCCCTTTATTGATTGTACCCGCAACCAATCCAGTTTTGAAT
>JAYTLG010000152.1:0-17933 GCA_043729555.1 Cytophaga sp. | reverse complement strand
ATCAGCGGAGCAAACAAAAGAAAGGACTCTTTCATCAAACCACCCAAGAGAACGCTGCAGATAAACAGGGCTGTATGCTTCGTTTTAATGCTATATAACAATGCGGCTATGGCAATTAGGTATAAGCTGTCGGTTAGTGGCAATCCTGCAATGTAAGCAATCCAGCGACTCGTCAATACCACAACTAGGCCAATGATGATTGCTGTAAGATGGTTTGAATACAATCGCAAGATGCGATAGACAATCCACCCGTAAAAGGCTACCAGAAACAAGTTGATGATAAAGTACGCCAACTGCAAAGGCCAGGTGCTCTCTGTACGATGTGGCCATAATTTTGCATAAATGGCTTGTAAAGGCATCGCAACAACTTTTGCTGCCATTGGTATTGCTAGTCGATATCGATGCACAGGATTTACAGAGAATTCGCCCGCTGACATAGCCAAATAACTTTCCGTATCGGAAGAATGCGAAAAATCGTAATGCACATACATATTATATGCAGGACCTAAGATGATCGCTAGGCAGAACAGGTAGGGAAGGAAAAACTTAGTTTTCAATTATGAATTATGAGTTATAAATCATGAATGACACAAGCAGATAATTTCTGCAGTTTGGAATTTGTTTTTTGTTATTTGGAATTTAATCAGTATCCTCCATTCAACTTTCGTACAATCCACTCACCACTAACCAATGCAATTAGTAAGAATAAAATCCACGGTAAGTTTATGATTTCGTTTAAGCTTTCTTTGGAACGGATAATGGTTTTAAACTTCTTGTTTTTAATGTCTGCAATCAATGCATCTGCTTGGTCTATGAAATAAAAGCGACCATTACTTTTGTTCGAGATGGTTCGTAATAAATTGAAATCTGCTTTGATGGATTGTGCTTCGAGGCTTGTTTTGCGAATGATAAATTCGCCGATGCTTTTTTCCACCTTGCCGTTTAATGTTGTGGATGCTGTGTAATGATATACACCATCCGTTAAACCTTTTACTTCAAAACGATTATTACCAACACTTGTAGCAAAGGAATAGTTAAATACTTTTCCTGATTCGTTTTTGATTTGTAAGGTGATATCAGAACCGTAAATACGTTCCATGATGTCGTTATACAATTCAGCTTCAAAAAATAAACGCTCGCCACTTTGCAAATCGTTTATAGTTGGATACACGCGAAATTTGCGTTTGTCGTTTTGACTTGACATGTACTGTACACATTTCTGAATAAACTCGTCGAAAGTGTTTGTGTTTTGTTGTGCAAGTTGATTGTGTAAACGCCATTGCCAAATACCTTCACCTGCCAATACCATGGCATCTCTGTTTGTTGAAATACTTAATAGGGGTTTGGTAGTCGTAACGCGACCAACACGTTGATATAAGATTGTGACACCATCTTGTTTTAACTTATAATCGCCAAAGTGGCATTGCAAGGGCGGTGCACTTAGCAACAGCTCTTGTATACCAGCAGGCATAATAAAACGATCGAACGAACTGTTTACATCTCCGAAAATCAAATCTTTCTGCGTGCTGCGAACATTGATTTGCATCAAGGGATTTGTTTGATTGAAATAAGGGATGCTCGTTTGATTGCTGACGATATACCACTTTGGTATTTTTGAATTCACGATGGCATCAAATTCTTTTTTGTTGTTATTGGTGCCATCCGGAAAATGGTGTAAAATAATTAAGCTGTAGTTGTCTGCTTTGTATTCTGTAATACCAGGTATAAAAACTGAAATTTCAACATTTTCTTTTGGTGATAAAGCCGCTTGTATGGCTTTGATGTCGGGGTGTGCAGACGGCGCAGCAATCAATACCTTTTGTTTATTGTCTACAATATCGATGTACACATGTTGACTGTTGTTTTCAATCGTAAATTCTCCGTTCAATGGCACAACCTCTACAACGTAATGCTGAATACCGATTACGTCCGACGATGTTTTAAATTCTACAGGTGACTGTGTTTCAGATTTATTAAACGTAATTTTTTTCGACTCAAGTACTTTTCCTTTTTGTTTCAATTGAACTGTTGCACTGGCATTTGAAAAACCTTTTTGTGCAATCTCCGCAATGATTGGGAATTCATTTCCTTTAAAGGCTAACTTATTGTGTATGGCAGAAAGCAAACGCACATCTTTTTGATCGCTGGTGTCGCCAATGCCAATGGTATAAATAGCTGTAGCTGATGGCGGAATGCTTGGGTTCATTCCTAGATTATAAATACCATCCGACAATAAAATACTTGCTACGATATTTTTTCCACTCTCTTCTTGTTTTGGTTCTTGAAGTAAGCTGTTTAAATTCGAAGTAAGGTGGTTGAATGTAATGTTGTTTAATGCTTCTGCGCCATTAAAAGAATGGAAGCGTGTGTCAATTCCTTCTGCATTTAATTCGGATGAAATTTTTTCAAGCGTTGAAATCCATTGCAAACGTTGTGTTGAATCGCTTATCAGTTTAAGTGAAGCAGAGTTGTCGACATGAATTAGAATCGTTGGTTTCTCTTTGCTGTTTTCGTAATAACGAATTACAGGACCGAAGAGCAGATATACAAGTATGGTGACCAATACCACGCGTAAAGCTGCAAGGGTATAATTGATTTGTTTGCTCCAAAGCGTTTGTACCTTTGAATACAACAGGTAGCCATAGCTTAAGCCAATGGCAATACAAAGTAGAATAAACCAAGAAGAACTTGATGCGTAAAGTGAAAAGCCGTTCATATATTAAAACAAATCCTGCATCTTTAGGATGCAGGATTGAAGATAAAAAGAAATATTTGGGAATGAAAGCCCGATATAAGGTTAGCCCGATAGAATTTGAGTTTCAGTTATTGATTTTACGAAACCTATGAGGTTTTATAACCACCACCGCTGTATATGTCAATTGCCAACGAATTTATTTAGAAAAACCTCATAGGTTTGGATCTTACTAAGTTAACATACCACCATCTACTTGTAAAACTTGTCCAGTAATGTAAGCAGAAAGCTCAGAGCCAAGGAATACACATGCATTCGCTACGTCTTCGCTTTTGCCCGCGCGTTTTAATGGAATGCCGCTTTCCCATTCCGCTTTTACTTTTGGATCCAACACTTCTGTCATTTCTGTTTCGATAAAACCAGGAGCAATTGCATTTGAACGAATGTTACGAGAACCTAATTCCAATGCTACCGACTTTGTAAAGCCAATAATACCTGCCTTAGAAGCAGAATAGTTTGCTTGTCCTGCGTTGCCACGAAGACCAACAACCGATGTCATATTTATGATTGAACCAGACTTTGCTTTCATCATTGGTTTCAATGAAGCTTTTGTAAGGTTGAATACAGATTTTAAGTTTACTTCAATAACAGAATCCCATTGTTCTTCCGTCATACGCATTAATAAACCATCTTTGGTAATACCCGCATTGTTGATTACAATGTCTAACTGACCGAAATCGGCCAACACAGCTGTTACCAATTCTTCAGCTTCTGTATATTTTGAAGCATCCGAACGATAGCCTTTTGCTTTAATGCCCAATGCTTGTAATTCTTTTTCTAAAGCTAAACCTTTTTCAACACTTGAAAGATATGTAAATGCAACATTTGCACCTTCTTGCGCATAACGCATGGCAATTGATTTACCGATACCTTTTGATGCTCCTGTGATAAGAGCAGTTTTTCCACTAAGTAAGCCCATTCTTTGAGGTTTTAATTTCTATTGGGGTCAAAGATACCTTAGAAATGGCAAATTCCAAACGACAGCCAATTAGAAATCCCAAATAACAAAAAACAAATTCCAAAGATTTAAATCGATACATTTGATCAATAGTTTAACTCGTAGTATATATTTAATATTCTATTAAACAGAAGGTTGTGTGATGTTGTGTCTTTGAAAACTGCAATTTATCCCCGAATACTTTCTTATAAGCCTAAATCCCTTAAATTTGCACCCGTAATTATACGTATAAAGATATGTCAACAAAGTTCGATGTTATAGTGATCGGTAGTGGTCCTGGTGGATATGTAGCAGCTATTAGAGCTTCTCAATTAGGTAAAAAAGTTGCTGTAGTAGAGAAAGCAGAACTAGGCGGTATTTGTTTAAACTGGGGATGTATACCTACAAAAGCATTATTAAAAAGTGCTCAAGTGTATGAATACATCAAACATGCTAAAGAATACGGTATTAATGTAGGTAGCGCAGAAGCAGATTTCTCTGCGGTTGTAAAACGCAGTCGCGATGTTGCTTCAGGAATGAGCAAAGGCGTACAGTTTTTGATGAAGAAAAATAAAATCGAAATCATTGCTGGTTTCGGTAAGTTAGTAAAAGGCAAGCAAGTTGAAGTAACAGACGAAAAAGGAAACAAAAGTCTTTACGGCGCTGATCATATAATTTTAGCAACAGGTGGTCGCGCGCGCGAATTGCCAAATGTTAAAATTGACAACAATAAAATTATCGGTTACCGTAAGGCAATGGTTTTAGAGTCTAAGCCAGAGAGTATGGTAATTATGGGTTCAGGTGCCATTGGTGTTGAGTTTGCATACTTCTATGCTACCATGGGAACGAAAGTTACGATTGTAGAATATTTACCTGTTATTGTGCCGGTTGAAGATGAAGATATTTCTAAGCAATTAGAAAAAGAATATAAGAAAATGGGTATCACCATTATGACCAACGCAGCTGTTGAATCTGTAGATACATCAGGGAAAGGTTGTAAAGTAACGGTTAAAACAGCTACGGGTGTTGAAACAATTGCTTGTGATATTGTATTGTCTGCGGTAGGTGTACAAACAAATCTTGAAGGTCTTGGCTTAGAAGATTTAGGTGTTGCTACAGATAAAGGACGTGTATTGGTAGATGATTATTACAAAACAAATATCCCAGGTGTATATGCAATTGGTGATATAGTTAAAGGTCCTGCGTTGGCACACGTTGCGTCACACGAAGGTATCATCTGCGTAGAAAAAATTGCAGGCTTAAATCCTGAGCCGATGGATTACGGCAATATTCCTGGTTGTACGTATTGTACGCCAGAAATTGCTTCTGTTGGTTTGACAGAGAAAGCAGCAAAAGAAAAAGGATATGAATTGAAAGTAGGTAAGTTTCCATTCTCTGCATCGGGTAAGGCAAGTGCTGCTGGGGCAAAAGAAGGTTTCGTTAAAGTTATCTACGATGCAAAATATGGCGAATTGTTAGGTGTACACATGATTGGCGCGAACGTAACGGAAATGATTGCAGAAGCAGTTGTTGCACGCAAGTTAGAAGCTACAGGTCATGAAATCATCAACGCAGTTCATCCACACCCTACAATGTCTGAGGCGATCATGGAAGCTACAGCTGCTGCGTATGGTGAAGTGATTCACTTGTAATTGTTAAAACAATATTAAAATTGAAAGGCTCTGCAGAAATGCGGAGCCTTTTTTTATAGGGTCGGATTTGGTAGCGTACGGGCGTATTGCATAGGACCCTAATTGATTAGGACGATTGTTATTTATAAAGGGCGTATGCAATACGCCCCTACGGTAGTTTATCTTTTCGCCCCAGCTAAAAGGATTCATTGGTTTTATTGGAAAGGAGGTTTGTTAGAACTCAATCCAATAAATAACATCTGGAGCATTTGTGGTACAAACGGATGGTATTATGCAAACTGGCTGTGGCGTATGAGAGGTTTTATAGATAAGATATGAAGGAGAGTTGGTTTGAGAAGAGGACGTACTTCGACAAAGTAGTTGCATGTTGGAGACGCGCTGGATTTTTGGAGGGTATTGTATGCTGATAAAAGTGAGGGGCGTTTGTTGCTGTTTGCTGAAATGAAATTACCCGGTGCTGCCTGGCTTGAATTTAAGATTTTACACAATACCTTGATACAGACGGCAACCTTCAGACCCTTGGGACTGCTTGAAAGAGTCTATTGGTATGCTGTTCTGCCGTTTCATGGGTTTATTTTCAGTGTCATGATCCGGAAGATTGTAAAACAAAACAATGGCGTTTAGCACTAGATAAAATACATACTGCACAAAAGATGCTTTTATGTGCAACGAACTACGTCTTGGTTGGTGTTCCTGCCTGTATGGAGTTGCTCATGTTCAAAAGACTATTCAGGACCACCAATCAATTGCTTTAAGTTCCCCCGCTTATCTTAACGAACGAAGGACTGGTATCTATTATTCAATAGTCTTTGACTGTATATATTGTAAGTACGCTTTATGAAAACCAGCAATATTTTATGATGGTATTGGTTTTTCAAACAAAAGGATGGATATTGAATCGCTAGCAACTTTTTGAATGGATAAATACGTATTATTTTTTCGATATTCGAAATTCGGTAGCAAATTATAAACGGATATATACGTTTAATGAAACGGATAATCTGAACAACAAATAAAATATAGTAGTACTCGGGTGCTACTATCAACTAGTTAGCCATAATTTTCGCTAACATTATATTCAATTGTTTAACATGATAAATGTTTTTTGTTCACATAAGCTCTCAGATTTTATTAATATTGGCAAGTCAGTTAATATAGATGCTCGTCATATAACTGATTGGAGCGGACATTTATTTAATGTTGCAGGTCAAAAATGGATTATTTTTGTAAATAAAAAGACTCTGTTTAGTTTTATAATTATGGGTATTTTAAAGAAGGATTTGATGAATCTATCATTTCTTTTTATAGACACGCTTATTAAACAACTTGACCGAGAAAATATGTTAACAATAGATTATGAAAACTACTTGCGCAAATCTGATCAAATTGTTTTGTTTTGTACGACTGATAATGATAGGAAAACATTAGGTTCAATGAATGATTTTATTTATCACGTTAAAAATATCTATAGTACGGATAAAAATTTAGAATTGACAAAAAAATATGTTTGGCTTAATTTAAATCAAATGCCATCTGGAGTTTTATCTTATCAAACACCGCAAGAAGCAATGAGCGAACATATAAAAACTATGGCTAACAATAAGTAGCATTTATTGCAGGCTTCTTTGATAATTTCGACTGCGGTGCTTTTAAGTCCGCACAATTTGATTAATTTAAAATGTGTGCGGGTTCGGCGTTAAGTGAAAGTTTGGCGCTCTAACTCCTGCAACAAAAAATACCCCAGACGTTAGCGTCAATACTAGAGCTACAAATTAACAGTAGATAATAATGGAAACTGAAAATTCAAATATAACAATAGGACAAGCAATTCAAACTTTTTACGACAAACACGATTTTGGAGAAGACGGTGGTATTAATGAAAAATATGCTTGGATCAAATTCGGTTTTATATCAATTCCAATTCCTAATGCAGAGAGCAGAAGGAATAATGTTTATTTACATGATGTCAGTCATATTGTGACTTCCAATGATATAACTTGGAGAGGTGAAAGTTCTGTTTCCGCTTGGGAAATTGCATCAGGTGGTTGGAGGAAATTATATCTGCCTTGGCTTTTGACTCTTTGGGCAATGGGTTTGGGAGTTTTATTTTATCCAGCAAATATTTTAAAATCATTTAAGAGTGGACTCACTATGAATAATGCGTTGAATTGCGGCCTTTCAAAAAAAGATATTTATAAACTTTCAATCTTAGATTTTAGGACATTCATAAGCAATAAGCCTAAGAGTAACAAAAATCCATTTTTGTGGATGTTTATTGCCCTTATTGTTTTTTTAACGCCATTTGCAATTGGAATATTTTCCATCTGGTCAATCATAAAAATATTCTGATAACATCTGACAAAAAAGTACTATCGCCAACAATAGGTAGCACTCAAACCCCAAGTTTGAATCAAAATAAATACAGGCACCTACCTTGGAAACATTTGTTGAAAATATTTTATATCACTATTCTTACCTGAGTCTATTTGGGATATCCTTCGGGTATTTTATGTTTTTATATTTTGTGCTTGCTCCTATTTTTTTATTTGTGTGCAAACAATTAGAGCGAAAAAAAATACTTCATAAAATTATAAACAAAGAGGTTACTAAAAATCAAACGGTTTTTGAAATCAAACATTCATTCAAATCAATACTTGTTTTTGGTTTTTCAATTTTACCTGTTATCTATTTGGTTCGTATAGGGCAGGCAGCCTTGTTGCCCAATACATGGGCTAATATTATAGTTGGGCTCACGATGCTCACTTTGTGGAATGAGGTTCATTTTTATGTTGTACATCGAATACTGCATCAGAAATTTATGATGAAGCATGTTCATGTCGTTCATCACAAATCTACAATCCCAACCGTATATTCTGTGTATAGTTTTCATTGGGTGGAAGCTTTTTTATTAAGTACAATACCCTTAACCATTTTACCTTTTGTTTCTTTTTCAATTGTTGCGGTTTTTATTTATCCCTTGGTAAGTATTTTATTGAATTTTGCTGGTCATTGCAATTACCGCTTTGGAGATGGGAAAGGCGATGGCTGGAAGCATTTTGGAACACATCACAACGAACATCATAGTAGAGGTAGGCGCAATTATGGTTTCGCATTGAATTTTTTGGATAAATTATTTTCTAAGCATAACAGATAAGACATGAATGAAGTTTATATAACAAGCTCAGGTACATTTTTACCAAACAAGGCTATTTCGAATGATGAAATGGAAGACTATCTCGGTCGTATCAATGGCAAAAACAGTCGTACAAAAGAACTGGTATTAAAACAAAATGGAATTAAAACGCGGCATTATGCATTGAATATACATCAAGAGACAACCCATTCGAATGCGCAATTAGCAGTTCATGCGATTGAAAATGCACTTAAAAAAAGTGATTTAAGATCGTCGGATGTTGAGTTGTTGTGTACGGGTACTACGCAGGGAGATCTACCCATACCCGGCTTTGCCAGCATGGTGCATGCAGGTTTGGATTTTAACCGATGTGAAGTTGCAAGTTTTCAAAGCGTGTGTGCCAGTGGTATCATGGCACTTAAAAATGCGTTTGTTCAAATTAAAAGCAATGAAAAACACAATGCCGTTTGTGTGGGCAGTGAGTTTGCAAGTCGAATGTTTAAAGCTTCTCGGTTTGAAGCGCAAGGAGTAGAAGCACTACCCTTTGATGCAGAATTTTTACGATGGATGTTGTCGGATGGTGCAGGCGCCTTTGTTCTTCAAAATAAAAAAAATGAATACGGTATTTCTTTACGAATAGATTGGATAGATATTAAGTCGCATGCGAACGAATTTCCGGTTTGTATGTATACGGGCAAGACAGACAATAAAAAGGAAACCGAACAAACGTGGTTGGATTATTCGAGTTATGAGGCCGCATCTAAAGCCGGCGCGATTAATTTGAAACAGGATACAACTCTTTTGGATAAGGTGATTAAAACAGGCGTTGCACATTATTTTGAATTGATCAATCAAGGAAAAATACGGATGGAAACAATTGATTGGTTGTGCTGTCATTATTCTTCGGAAATATTTAAAGCACCGATTAAAGAATTGATGTTAAAAGGAGGGGGAGCAATTGCGGATGAGAAATGGTTTAGCAATTTAACTTCAAAAGGAAATACAGGAGCCGCTTCTATTTTTATTATGTTGGATGAATTGATGCACTCTGGAAAATTAAAAGTAGCAGATAAAATACTTTGCATGGTTCCTGAAAGTGGTCGCTTTGTGACATCGTATATGCAACTTACAGTAACTGGGCAAACACATGAAAACGCCAAGACGTATCCTGCCAGAGCAATTGAATCACCTGAGTTGGTTATTGATAAAAATGAAACTTCTGAATGGCTTATTCGCAACCTTGCTCAAGTTTGGATTGATTTTGAAACAGAATTGCTTCAGGTGCCAATTATTGTAAAAATACACGATGGCAAGTTGAGTCTTTCGGATTATAAACTCTTGTTGTTGGATCTTCGACAACAGGTGATCGATGGTTCGCAGTGGATTTCTCGTGCGGCTTCCAATATTGACATAGAATTGTTTGAATTGCGTTCGGCATTTATTAAACACACGGCAACCGAACATAAGGATTATCAAATGTTAGAAAGCAATTATGAGGCTTTGGGCGAAAACATCGAAACGATACGTGCGGGCGAAAAAAATATCGGTACGGTTGCCTTGACTTCATTTATGTTTCAACAAGCGAGTAAAGCCAATCCGATTGATTTGTTGGGTTCCATGTTTATCATTGAGGGTATCGGAAAACGATTGGCCGCTTATTGGGGTGAAATGATAAAAGAACAGTTACATTTGAACGACAATCAAGTGTCGTTTTTTACGTATCATGGTGTGGCAGATGAAAATCATTTTCATAACTTGGAGAAAGCATTGAATCATCCAAAGATGAATATGGAGGTGGCTAAAAAAATCGTAAAGACAGCCAAGGCCACAGCTAAATTATATACCATGCAGTTAGAAGAATTGGGAAATTATTAAGAAGCGGAATTATGATAGACGAACACATGAACATATCAAGCCATGATGAAAGAGATCCAAACCCTTGGTTGGCTTTGTTTTTGGATGATAGTATTCCAATGAATCATTCAGCAAAGCTGGCATTGATGCGCGATAACTCTTCAAAATCGGCGCGATACTTATTGCCATTGATTCAATTTAGTTCTAAGGTGGCTATGTTTTTTATTCATATATTCAAGTTCTTTTTTCCGAAGTTGATTAACTCATCCAAAGTATTGCATGCTATTTTAGCATGGGGGCTTAAACGCTTTGTTAGTCCGGATGCCAACCTACTTATATTTCGCCATTTTCATGTGGGTACAGAAATATTGCAGTTTATAGGTGGAAATATTGAACAGGTAGAAATTGTTGGAAAACCGTTGAAGCCCAAAGATTTTGTGGATGTTAAAGATGACTTGTTTTTAAACCACGATTTGAATTTATACAATTTTGTTATTCGGTTGAACAGTCAATTGCAAGAAAAAAACATCACAATCGGTCCTCCTCAAAAAATAAATTTAGCCATGATTACGGATGATCAATTTGATCACATACAGTTCCCCAATAAATGGACAAACTTTTTAGATTTGCGATCTGCCATTGAATTGTTTACACCATTTTACCAATTATTTTTAACCGCTAATGATTTCATACGTGCATCAAATTCATTGCAATTGGATGAAACCATTGCAATTTACACCGCACAAATTTTGGGCACGCCTGGCCATTTAGGTTTGGTTAACAACAAACACCCGATGGTGCCGGCTACCACATATAGCGCTGCTTATAGATTGGTTTTGCATGGACTGGCAGCAGAAACCCTGCATGAAGTATTGGTAAAGATGAAGCACAATAAAAATAGGGATGGAATTGTGCATCCCAAAAATGTGAATTTATAAAGCCGATTTTGGTTCAGCTTTTTTAACACAAACACAGCATACCACATGAAAAAATCAACACTTTTATTTCTGGCAATTATTTCAACAGCGATCGGTTCTTTCGGACAAGCCATACCTGAAGTTGTTATTCCAAATTTCAACGACACCTATTCTGATTATGTCAAAAAACTGGAAGCAGGAAAAACGGATATCGATTATCAAGCTTTTCGTTTTAGTTTTATCGAAAGCGAGCAGTTTAAAATTGCTAGTAAAAAATCATTCAAGTTTGATAGTCTGAAAAGTGAAATGTATGCACAAATGGCAACGTCCAATTATCCGGTAGTAATTAACATTACGAAGCAGATGTTGAGCATTGATTATACAAGCATGATTGCGCATAAAATTTTACGACAGACGTACAAAGCTGCTGGAGATACGATTAATGCACTAAAGTATAAAACAATTCAGTTTGGCCTTTTGAATTCCATTGTAAAAAATGGAGACGGGAAAACATGTGCGACAGCTTGGTCAGTAATTCAAATTGAAGAAGAATATTTTATACTTGAAATGGTTGGTGCGAAATTGCAGAAGCAAAGCATTGACAATAAAGGTGGACTGTGCGACAAAATGGAAGTGAAAGTAGATGGCAAAAAACGGGTATACTATTTTGAAACGACGAAGGTTTTTGAAGGCTATAAAAAATTGGGTTTAAAATAATATATTTTATGATTTACATGAATTAAAAACGAAGCAATATAATTTTTTGTGTCCCAATATTTATGTATACTTGTTAGTAGTTCATTTCAAAAACTATCGTACGCATGCTGGATAATTACGAGGACATAGAAGAATCATTTCTTGAGGAGCAGCTGGCTAAGTTCTATCAGGCGCGTATGAATAATATTATTGACAGTTTTGAAGGTGTTCAATCTGTATTAAAGATTGCGAAGGCTCAAAAATCAGAACGCATTATTGCCCGTTCGTATAATTATTTAGGTTTGCTTTATATGATTCAAGGGGATCATGTAAAGTCGATCGCATATTCACAACAAGCACTTGATTATTTTCAACACATACAAAGTGTAAAGGATATTGCGGATGCAAAATTTAACATCGCAAGTTCACTATATAAAACCGATAATTTTCACGACGGTTTAAAAGGTTTGCTTGAGTGCAGACAAATGTATCAAAGCATTGGCGACGGCAGCAATGAGTGTAGAACATTAAAGGCCCTAGCTTCGATTTATGAATTTTGGGGCGATATAAATAAGGCATTTTTGATGTATGAAGAATGCATTTCCTTAGCAACCAAGCATGGTGATTTAGCGATGCTTTCGAATGCATACAACCCATTATCGGGTCTGTATCTGAAACGAAACGATATAGAAACCGCCACTAATTTATCGAATGAAAGCATAGCGATAAAAAAGAAAATTAATGACGAACATGGTTTAGCATATTCAATTTATGGGAAAGGGAAGGTGTTTTTTGCTCGTCAAGAATTTACTCTAGCCGAAGACTGTTTTTTACAATCCTTGCTTATACAACAAAAGTTTGGCGACAAATTGGGGCAGGGTATGACCTTGAATAAATTAGGCCTTACCTACACCGCCAAGGGTGATTATATTCAAGCTGAACAAACGTTGAAGCAAGCTGTAATATTAACAAATAAGCACAATGTAAAAGTGATGTTGTATAAGTCTTATTATAGCTTATATCAATTGTATAAAACCTTAGGGGATGAGGTTAACGCATTGAAATGTTTAGAAGAATTTGTTTTGCACAAAGAAAAAAATGCACTAACACATACATCTGATATTATAAAGAGTTATGAAGCAGCAACCGAAATTTACAGATTAGAAAAAGATACAAAGTCGCAGCTCGATTATTTAGAAGTTGTGCAAAAAAAGAATACAGAACTGGATTCTTTTTTTTATCGAGTGTCGCATGATTTAAAAGGTCCAATTTCTTCCTTGATTGGGTTGAATAGATTAATCGAAAAAGAGGATTTTGATGGCGAGGCATTAGCCTATTTTAATATGTACAAAAAGCTTACCATGCGTACCGATTCTATTGTGATGGATTTAATTAATATCACGCGAATAAGCTCCAATAGAATTGTACCTGTACAAATTGATTTTGTAAAGCTTATTGAAGAGTGTATCGATTCGTATGCATATTTTGATAATTTTAACCGTATAGAATTTAGAGTAGACGTTGATAAATCTGTGTTTTTTAAATCGGAGTGGGTAATCGTAAATACCATTTTGCAGAATTTGATCGAGAATGCGATTAAATACATGCGCCCTGATTGTTTGCAACCCTATGTGTCAATTAAGGTATATATGGAAGATGATTTTTTGTTTGTTAGTGTTTCTGATAATGGACAAGGCATTTCCGAAGACAATCAAGCACGTATATTTGAAATGTTTTTTAGATCCAATGAAAAGGCCGATGGATCGGGATTGGGTTTGTATATTTTGAAGCGTGCAGTAGAGCGCTTGCAGGGTACTGTAACATTAAAGTCTACACTGGGTAGTGGATCTATTTTTATTGTTCGTGTAAAGAATTCTTGAGCGAAACGTTAATTCGTATTTTTAAGGTATATTGAACAATCAGTATGTTTGGGTGAAGTAAAAAATCAATTGGTAATTGTATTTACAGCTGGTATTCGTTTAATTTAAAGAAGCGTAAAATGAATCAAAGTTATATCAGTAAAAAGGAAATATTCAAGGGCGAAGAAGTAAAAGGAGAAGATATTCGGGACAGTGTTTTCAACTTGATCAAGTCTGATTTTCCTGGATTTTCTAAAGCGGATTCTATCATATTAACAGAGTTAAACCAATACAGACGACTTTATTTAACTTCATTGATAGCCCAGGAAAAGGGCGAGTTAGCTGTTATACATGAAGATGTTGTAAATGCGATTAAAAACAATTCCATATTGTCTGAAAACGTGCAAGATGATATAGAAGATGCACTTACATTTGGTCAAAAAATTGCAGATAAGGTTGCGTCGTTTGGTGGTAGTTGGGCGTTCATCATTACATTCTTTTCATTTATTTTAATTTGGATTGTTACGAATATTTTGTTTTTAACCGTAAAAGAATTTGATCCGTATCCGTTTATTTTGCTTAATCTTATACTGTCTTGTTTAGCAGCAATTCAAGCACCGATAATAATGATGAGCCAAAATAGACAAGAACAAAAAGATCGAAAACGTGGTGAGCATGATTATAAAATCAATTTAAAAGCAGAACTTGAAATAAAGTTATTGAGTGAAAAGATGGATCATTTACTTGTTCATCAAAGTAAAAAACTCTTAGAGATTCAAGAAGTTCAGATAGACTATTTAGAGGATTTAATGAAAGAACTTAAAAAAGTAAAATAAATTGGTGGTAGAAATGGTTGAATTGTAATTAATAAAATAGGATGAAGAACCCCTTGATTAAAAAAACACTTATAACAATTGCTCTTTACATTGCCTTTATTTCGGTAACAGTAATTTTAGGAGAGTTGTCGCCGGGCGGTCCTTGTTCACCGGGTTTGGGTGCCATTTTTATATTGATAGGTGCACCAATATTTTTATTGGTTCTGTTTCTGTATAGTTTGTTTTGCTATGTATCAGGTCGTAAAGAATACTTGCCATCCTTACTCATAAATAGTGTCGTGATTTTCGCAGCAGTACTTCTATTCTATTTGGGTTTTAATTAAATAAAGCGTTGATATTAATTATGAATATAGAAATTAGGAAAATAGAAAAAGGGGAGGCGGTAATAGTCGCAGATCTTTTTAACAACTATCGAATTTTTTATAACCAAGAATCTGATTTGAATTTAGCTGCAACCTATATTCAAGATCGATTAACTAATAATGAATCGATCATATTTGTAGCTTTTTCGTTGGAGAATAATGAGCCCAAACCGATAGGCTTTACACAGCTATACCCAGGTTATTCGTCTGTACGTGCTGTGAAGTACTGGACGTTGAATGACCTGTATGTAGAGCAAGATTATAGAAAAGGTGGAGTAGGAGCGCTTTTGATAAATACGGTAATTGATTTCGCTCAAAAAGATAATGCTACTAAGATTGAATTGTCGACTGGTATTGACAATGTAACCGCACAACGTTTATACGATAAAATAGGTTTTATTCGACAACAGCCCGATAGCGAATATTATACCTATACATTGGTATTGAAATAGATTTGAGCCTGCCTTGTCAACAACGTTCCACTTTCGGCGATTTTTACACTAAAAAGCTTTCAATAAATTCATCTATTTCTCGCACCATATTTTATTCAAATAATTGAAATATAGAAAACTATGTAAATTTTACTTGGTTTGATGTAAGTAAATATTCAACAAAAGTGCCATTTTATAGTGTTATAGAAATAAATAATTGTATTATTTTTATTTTAAGGGCAAAACTTTCGTATATTAGTATCAGGAATAAATGTATTTAACAGATATGAATGATATGAAAAAACTCTCCAATAAGCTATTTGTCATTGCCACGCTTTTTTGTAGTGTATTAGCTGCAAACGGCCAAACTCCTGTTGCAAAACATGGACAATTAAAGATTTATAATGGTAAAGTTTCAAACCAACAAAACAACCCTGTTGTATTGCGTGGGATGTCCCTTTTTTGGAGTGGATTTCAAGAAGGAGCTCCATATTATAATGCAACAACAATTAAGTGGTTGAGAGATGATTGGTGTGTCGATGTGATTCGAGTGGCAATGTCTGTAGAGACTGGAACCTCTAATTATATCAGTAACCCAACTGCTGAAATGAATAAAGTGAAAGCGGTAATTGATGCTTGTGTAGCAAATGGCTTGTATGTGCTTGTGGATTTTCATACGCACAATGCAGAAAATTATAAATCACAGGCTAAAACTTTTTTCTCACAGATTGCTACAACTTATGGGCATTTGCCTAATATTTTGTATGAGCCGTTTAATGAGCCGATCAATCAATCTTGGTCGGGTACAATTAAGCCTTATCATAATGAATTAATTACTACAATTAGAGCAATTGATTCGGATAATATTATTATTTGTGGTACAAGAACCTATTCTCAAGAAGTTGATGAAGCTGCAAATGATCCGGTAACGGGTACCAATATTGCGTACACATTACACTACTATGCAAACTCACACCAAGGTTCATTAAGACAGAAGGCTACGAATGCTTTAAATAAAGGTGTTGCGCTATTTGTTACAGAATACGGTACGTGTAATGCATCAGGTGATGGTGGTTATAATGCGGGAGAATCTCAAACATGGTGGAATTATTTAGAAACGAATAAAATAAGTTCTTGTAACTGGTCTGTAGTAAATAAGAATGAAACAGCGGCTATATTAACAACAGGTACTTCAGCGTTGGGAAATTGGACTGCTGGTAATTTGACTCAGTCTGGAACGTTGGTGAAGGCTTATATTAAAGGGAAGTGTAATGTTGCTGTTGTTAATGGTTCGGTGACGGTTGCCTTTGCAGGCGGTGTTACTACCTATAATGCAGGGGATCAGGTAACAATGACAGCGACAGCAACTGTAGCAAATGGTACAATTTCCAAAGTTGTATTTTATAGCGGAACAACTATCTTGAATACGGATACTCAAAGCCCGTATGAATTTACTACAACTACGCTAGCTGCAGGTGGGCATGCTATTACAGCAAAATCGTTCGATGCTACAAATACAGAAATTGCTGTTTCTCCTGTTTATAATATTATCGTTGTGGGTGCTTCTAATGTATCTACTACAGGTATTACAGATCAATTTGAATCTGCTACACAGTTTTCAGAAATGACTGGTGGTGTTAACGGTCCTAACTGTGCAACAGCAACCGCTGGTGCTACTGCTGGTATCTATTGGTTTGAGGATAGAAGTGCTGCTACAGCTTTTAAAGCAGAAGCTACACGTGCAGGGAATGGTAAACTGCAATATTTGCTTTCTCAAGCGCAAGGACAATACAATGTGATTGGTTTTAATTTTGGTGAATATTGCCAAGCTGGTGCAAAGAATAAATACACATTAGATTTAACTCTAAATGCTGTATTGCAATTAACAATTTCTGCACCTGCATCAAACACAGCTACAATGGATTTGAAATTTCAAATGAAAGATATTAATAACGTTGTTATTGCAATTAATAGGACGGTATTATTGCCGAATGGTACTGTTGATGGCCCGAACTGGTATAAACATGAAATTGGTTATACTAAAAATCACGTAGCTCCTGATTATCTATCATTGGCGCCGGGTATGAGTTCTGTATTTACATTTGACTTTAAAAATGCATTGACGGTGAATAACCCGAACAATCCGACCTATCCAACGGATATTAGAAACAACAATAGTAATTTTGATTTTACTAGAGTTACTGAAGTTGTTATTGTCCCTGTAAATAAATTAGATAATGGCTTAGCAGGGGGGTATCAGCCTAATGCATTTACTGATCAAATTATTAATTTCTCTGGTTTGAAATTGGGGAACCCTGCTTTGGGTGTAGATATTTGTACTACTCCAAATGCGGTAACTACTTCACCAAGGTCGTATTGTGAGGATGCAACCACTGCTACTGCGTTGACTGCAACGGGTACGGCAGGCTTGGTATTAAAATGGTATGCTGCTTTAACAGGTGGCGTAGCAAATACAACTGCTCCAATACCTTCTACATCGGTAT
>JAYTLG010000151.1:0-3152 GCA_043729555.1 Cytophaga sp. | reverse complement strand
CAGAATTGGATGCCATACATACGTCTATGGAAGGTGTTTATCAAAATCGAAGGAATTACATTGCACAAAATTTAATGTTAAATGCAGGCTTGATGCCTTTGTATTTGATACGTAGACGTCAAGACAGTATCCTTGCTACCGTTAACGCTTTGCGCATTTTGCAAGCTGAATATATTGCTGTGCAACGGTATATCTATACCAATTATTTTACAAATAAAATAGATCCTATAAATCGGGCGGGTATACAATTGTTGAAACAAAACAAATCAATTATTAAACGCATTGCAAAGTTAAGTACCTATAACGATGTTGAGAAAAGGCAGTATCGTATGGAAAATAAAAAACTGTATCAACAATTGGCGCAAACAACAAAACGATTGGAGGTTAAGATTCAGATTCTCGAGAAAAATATCTCTTGGTTAAAACAATATAAAAAAATATTGAAATCTGAAATTAAAATTTTGAATAGTGATATTATGTGGCAATATGTGCTCCATCAAAAAACGATGGCTAAGGAAAAAAGCCGAAATGTATTCTACATCAAAATGGCTCGAAATGCAATTGAAACTGCAACGGAAATGAAGCAACGCATGCGTTGATGTGTTTTAATGTTTGCTTATATTGTATCGAATAAAATCCATGCTTGTTTCGCCAATGATAGTGCCTGTGCGTATAATGGATAAATATCTTACATTCATATTGCATGTTATAAATAATAAAAATCACTTTTTAATTTCTGTTTTTTTGTTATATTTAAGTAAAGGGTATTTAAATATAGTATATGTATATCAATCGGAGTAGTGGGGTAATTTTACATATATCTTCTTTATATAATAAATTTGGTATTGGGGACTTTGGTCCAGCTGCATATAATTTTGCTGATTATTTATCGACCTGTGGAATACATTACTGGCAGACATTGCCATTGAATTACACAGATGGCGGACGAAGCTTTTCTCCCTATAGTTGCTTGTCGGCCTTTGCAGGCAATCCTTTGTTTATTAGTCCAGATCTGTTAATCGTCGATGGTTTATTAAGTAGCGATGATTTATTGGATCACACATTTCAAGAAAATATCGTTGAATTTGATAAAGTCTATGCGTATAAAATGTCCTTATTAACGAAGGCGTTTGAACAATTTCAAAAAACAAAACAGGAAGACTTTGAACTATTTTGTTCTAAAGAAGCATATTGGTTAGATGATTTTTCATTATTTATTTCTATTAAAAATTTCCACCATGGTGCTTGGTGGTTAGAATGGCCAGTGGAAATTAAAAGCAGGGATGTATTAGCTCTTGAAAAAATTGCAAAAGAACTGGAACATGCCATAACAAAAGAAAAATTTATTCAATATCTTTTTTTTAAACAACTCAATTCATTACGCGCGTTTGCACGTGAAAAAAATGTTGAATTTATTGGTGATATGCCATTTTATGTAAGTCATGACAGCTCGGATGTTTGGACGCACCCTGAATTGTATAAATTATATAAAGATGGAAGACCTGCTAAAGTTGCTGGAGTTCCGCCCGACATGTTTTCAGAAACGGGGCAACTTTGGGGGATGCCCGTTTTTAATTGGAGTGCATTAAAGAGAACGAAGTATGATTGGTGGGTTAAACGCATTTCGCATACCTTGACCATGTGTGACATTATTCGATTAGATCATTTTAGAGCATTCTCCGCTTACTATGAAGTTCCTGCTTCTGAACATACTGCTATCAATGGAAAATGGGTAAAAGCACCTGGGACAGATTTATTTAATGTGATTCAAAAACAACTAAAAAATTTACCCTTCATTGCAGAAGATTTGGGGGAGATTGACCAACCCGTATGGGATTTGATGAAAAAATTTGATTTTCCAGGAATGAAGCTATTACAATTTTCATACTTGGAACATACAGCATCTAGTATTCATAGTCCACATAATTACATTTCGCACTGCATTTCCTATACAGGAACCCATGATAATAATACGCTACAAGGATGGTATAACGAGGAAATTTCAGATGAAATAAAAAACAAAATTTCAATGTATTTCAACAAAAAAATAGATGCTGAAAATGTAAACAAAGAATTTATTCGTGAGGCAATTGCGTCTGTTGCTGCAATTGCTATATGGCCCGTACAAGATATGCTGAGTTTAGGTTCTGAATCGAAAATGAATCGACCAGGTAGTTTGCATGATAACTGGATGTGGAGATTGCATTCAGAAGCTCCATTAACAAAGGAGCTAGCAAAAGAAATTTATGATCAACTTGCTTTGTTCAATAGGTTATAAAATAATACCTCCAGTACCGATGCTAGAGGTATTAAGTGATTTCTATTTTCCTACACCAATCCGCAGACTTAAATTTAATACCAAATTTCTATTCATCATATTTCTATCACCATAGGTATTTTGAGTGATTAGTCCTTGGTAATATGCAATATCCGTACTCAGCCAAAGTGCCTTTGCTAATTTAAAACTTAGTCCAATGGTTCCTTGAACGCCACAATCAATTGAATTGTAGATGTTCTTTACGGGAGTTTTTGTGTAAATGGTATTTTCATCTTCATTTCTAATTTTTCCACCTGTTAAAAATCCAAAGCTAGGTCCCACAGAAATATTAGGTCGAACCTTATGTGTATTGTCATTGAAAAAATAAATAGCACGAATCGGAATTCGAATGAAATCGCTGCTTACACGTTCATCCATTTGTTTTCCTTCATACGATAATGTGCCATTATAATTGTGTTTGTAGCCTTCTCTAGAATATTTGATATCTACACCAAATCCCCAATGTGTTTTACTGCTATAAATATAGGTGCCCCCTACGTTGCAAGACTGTTTGTGAACAACGTCTTGATTTGTATTAGACATCCAGCACGAACCAGATCCTACCGTAATGCCTACAGAATTTTGTTGTGAAAAGCAGTAAAGTGTCAATAGAAATAATAACGAAGATAATATAATTTTTTTCATAGTAAGTGTTTTTAAAATATGCATTATATCTATTCTTGTATTGATTAGATAACCATTCTGATAGATGTTAGTTGTATCTGTATCGTTGTTATACAAATAAAAAATCTACTTCGTAAATATCTTCTAACGTTTGTTCGTTCATATTAATTATTGTTTAAGTTGTATTTATTTTTTTTAAGAATGTTATTGT
>JAYTLG010000150.1:0-1972 GCA_043729555.1 Cytophaga sp. | reverse complement strand
GTAAAAGGGTCCACTTGTTACAATAGACGCAAATACATCATTATAATCGAGCGCATTTAAACCGATTTTTTCTTTTGCCCGTTGATTATGATCCCACACCGCATACAGCTTCGACAAATCAGGCTCCATCATAGTAACTCTAAAATACACATTTCCCTGTTTTAAACCAAACAAATACGCAAAACGAGCCTATTAAAGCGAACAAACATACAATAATCCAATAAATTGATTTAATAATTCATGTCCTACAAAACCTAATTAGCAAACAATTAAATGCATATAAAGTCGCAACAAACGCACAGCTAAAACTTATCCGTTTAATTATAAATTTTTGAATTGTTTACAACCAAATAGCCCGTTATCCACATATTAACAGGTGAGTTATCCACCATCTCCAGACCTTCTCTACTACAAAATAATCGTAAATACTCCAACCGAATCAATCCCTACTTGCATGATTTTTCATTTTTCAATCAAGAGTATTATAAATCAAAACCATTCGATCGTATAAACTCGTAAGTGTTTCCCTCAAAAACTTCATTATTCGATAAAAAATGCAGAAATTGCACCTTGGTATTATTTTAAACTCAAAAGTTTAAAATTGCACATAAACAAAGCATCACACATAATTTAAGCATACATATTTGCATGGAAACAATCGAGAAGGTTCCGTATTTCGTCATTGATTTTGACAGTACATTTACACAAGTAGAAGCACTGGATGTATTGGCTACAATTTCATTAGCTGGAAATCCAAATCAAAAAGAAATTATTCAAGAAATTATCGACCTTACCAATCTTGGTATGGAAGGAAAAGGGTCTTTCAGTGAAAATCTTATTAAACGATTGGTATTGTTAAAAGCAAACAAATCGCACCTGCCTCAATTAATTGAATTGCTGCGTTCAAAGGTTTCTAAATCGGTATTGCGCAACAAACATTTCTTTCGCGATTATTCAGAAAATATCTACATCGTTTCTTCTGGTTTTAAAGAATTCATTTTACCCATCGTAAAAGAATTTGGTATTAAAGAAGATCAAGTTAAAGCAAATACATTCACGTATGACGCTGATGGCAACATCACGGGCTGCGATGCATCGAATCCATTAAGCCAAGACAAAGGTAAAATAAAACTAATGGAAACATTAGGTTTAAAAGGCGACGTACACGTGATTGGCGATGGCTACACGGACTACGAAATAAGAGGTGCGGGTCTAGCATCTAAATTTTATGCCTTTACTGAAAACGTAAGTCGCGAAGCAGTTACTGCAAAAGCCGATAGCATTGCTCCAAACTTCGACGAAATATTATTCCAAGAAAAACTACCGATGACGATTTCATATCCAAAGAATCGCATCAAGGTTTTATTATTGGAAAACATTCACACAGACGCGTACAAACTTTTCAGTGAAGAAGGTTATACCGTTGAAGTGATTGCAAGTGCATTGGAAGAAGACGAATTGATTGAAAAAATCAAGGATGTATCCATCATTGGCATTCGTTCTAAAACAACCATCACCGAGAAAGTACTGGAGAACGCACCGAAGCTTATAGCTATAGGCGCATTCTGTATTGGTACAAATCAAATTGATTTAAAAGCAGCACAACAAAAAGGTGTTTCGGTATTCAATGCACCATTCAGTAACACACGTAGTGTTGTTGAATTGGCGATTGGTGAAATCATCATGTTATACCGTCGTACTCTTGAAAAGAGCATGCAAATGCACGCTGGTAAGTGGGACAAGTCTGCTAAAAACTCTTTCGAAATTAGAGGTAAAAAATTAGGCTTAGTAGGTTACGGAAACATCGGCACTCAATTATCTGTTATTGCAGAGTCTTTGGGTATGGAAGTTTACTACTACGACATCGTTGAACGTTTATCTTTAGGTAATGCTAAAAAATGCCACACGCTAAAAGAATTATTAAACCTTGCGGATGTAGTTTCTTTACACGTAGATGGCAGAGCAAGTAACA
>JAYTLG010000149.1:0-13395 GCA_043729555.1 Cytophaga sp. | reverse complement strand
GCTGGCAACATACCACATTTATATATTTATCCGAATATATCAGAACAAAATTTCCACGTAGTAGACTTTTGGATAGGCAATGACGGGGATACGCCTATTAGAGGATTGAAAGTATATGTTGAGGATATATATTCTGATTTTTTTGCTAAAGATACATCTCACTATATTTTTAGTGTATTCAATAACGAAATGGATAAATATAGTAGATATGAAATTAATCAACTTATGTATAAACAGTTTTTTATCGGAGATAAACCACCTCATACATTAAACTCTTTTTATTCTCCTAAAATACAAAATATTCATTCACAGTTTAGTTTTGTTATTCATGTTAATTGGGATAATGGATCTTACAATTGTATAATTAAGGGTAAGCATCAAACAGATAAATTTTATCCTCAACTTGAACTACAATCATCAGTTTTTCAAAACAAAGAGGTAATTAAACCTTCATATATTTCCATCTTCAATAGACCTAACTAAAATATTGCTTTTCAAAGCCATAAAATAGTTACTACTCATCTATCAGAATAATAACTCTTATGAAAAAGCTACCAAACATTCATCCCGGAGAAGTATTGATGGAAGAGTTTTTAATTCCCATGGAAATTACTTCTTATCGATTAGCCAAAGAAATTGGCATTCCGCAAACACGTGTGAGCGAAATTACCAAAGGACGCAGACGCATTACTGCTGACACTGCGCTACGGCTCAGCAAATACTCTGGCAATAGTCCGAAGTTCTGGCTTGGCTTGCAGGATGATTATGATATCGAAGAAGAAGGTCAGTTGATTGCAGAGGAATTGAAGGCGATAAAAAAGGTGGTCTAATCTAACGTCAGTGGGTTCAAAATTTATAACTTTATTAGGATTATGAATAACGGAGAAATTATTATCTATCAAAATACAGACGGCGGGATAAAAATAGATGTTCGACTTGAGGATGAGACTGTATGGCTTTCACAAGCACAATTAACAAATCTTTTCCAAAAATCTAAAGCTACTATAAGTGAACACATTAAAAACATTTTTGAAGAAGGTGAATTAAACGAAGATGCAGTTGTTCGGAAATTCCGAACAACTGCATCTGATGGCAAAAATTACGACACAAACTATTACAGTTTAGATGTTATTATATCTGTAGGTTATAGAGTAAAATCACAGCAAGGTACCCAATTTCGTATTTGGGCAACTCAACGATTAAAGGAGTATATCATTAAGGGTTTTGCACTAAACGATGATCGCTTCAAGTCTGGTAATTCAATGAATTATTTCAACGAATTACAAGACCGTATCCGAAAAATACGTATATCAGAACGCTTTTTTTACCAGAAAATAAAAGATATATATACGACCAGTGTTGACTATGATTCTAAAGACGAAAGAACGATTGGCTTTTTCAAAATCATTCAGAATAAACTACTTTGGGCTATTAGCGAGCAAACAGCAGCAGAATTAATTTATCGAAGAGTTGATGCTAGTTTACCACTGCTCGGCATGCAATCTTTTGATAAAGAAAGTATCAAATCTCTAAAGAAGTCTGATATAAGCATTGCTAAAAATTATCTTAACCAAGATGAAATAAAACTCCTTGGTCTACTAGTCGAACAATATTTGGCTTTTGCAGAAACTATGGCGCAACAACAAACGGCCATGTACATGGCTGACTGGATACAACGTTTGGATACGATATTGCAACTAAACGGAAGAGAGTTACTTTCTCACGCTGGAAAAGTAAGTCATGAAAAAGCAGTTGAAAAATCAACTAAAGAATTTGAAAAATATAAAATTGCTACAAAAGCAAATGAAAAAGAAGACAGCTTAAAGGAAATAGAAGCAGATATCAAAAATATAAATAGGAAGTAATTCTATTAACCCTTGAATTGTAAATTTAAAAGATCAAACATTGCTAGAGGTTGGTCGAAAAGACACAACCTAGGAAAAATTTATAATTAGGAAATATTTTTTGTTTTTTCAATATTAGATTATCATAAATAACAACGTATGAAAAAGCTACCAAATATTCATCCCAGAGAAGTAGGGATGGAGGAGTTTTTAATTCCTATGGAAATTTCTTCTTACAGATTGGCGAAAGAAATCGGCATTCCTCAAACGCGGGTGAGCGAAATCACTAAAGGTCGTAGACGCATCACTGCTGATACTGCCTTACGTCTTAGTACCTACTTTGGCAACAGCCCTAAGTTCTGGATGGGACTGCAAGATGATTATGATATTGAAGAAGAAGGTCAATTGATTGCTGAGGAGCTGAAAGCAATTAAAAAGTTAGTTATATCATGATAAACTTTATTTTCCAAACTACATTTTTGGGTTTTGCTTTATGGAGTATTGTAATCGCCCTGCTTCTATTGTTTATCAAAAATGAAAAAGCTCTCTTCATTAAAGAGATTAACAATACAACAGTAATCATTATTCGATTTGCCGGAATTTTATTCATCAGTGAATTGGCAATAAGCTTATTAAATCTCACGGATGAAAGATCACATGTCATTACCAACCGAATGTTTGGAAAGTATTGGTATGGCTTCTGGACGTTTCCTTTTGCCTATTTTTTTCTTACCCAGCTATTATGGTTCAGAAAAATAAAAGACAATGCATTTCTAAGAATCGTTATCGCACTCGTAATTCTATTTGCATTATATATTGAAAAATTTATCATTCTGATGACTTCATTACAGATGTCTAATATCGAAGGGATAGCAATAGATTTTTCAGTGCAAGCAATAATTATAGATTGCTTGATTAAATTGACACTTTTTTCAGCACTAGTTTTTTTAGTTCATTTTGCAATTCATGCTTTAAATAAAAATAAAAATAGTAACGACAGAAAACACTGAGAAAGCACAACCTCGGAAAGATTCGTGTTTATCTAAAAAATAGTAAAACGCATTCACACAAAACTTTTAACTTTTATGAAAATTGAAATCCAAAAACTAAGCCCTTACCAACTTGATGATTTCATCAAACTGTTAGATATCTTCAAAGATGTTTTTCAGATGAAAAATTTTGAACGTCCGAGTGCGGCGCACCTGACCGAATTGTTAGAGAAAGAGGATTTTTTTGTTTTTGTAGCCATGTCTGAAGGCATTGTTGTGGGCGGATTTACTGCCTACAGCTTAACGCAATATTATTCACAGTCGTCGTTGCTATACATCTACGAACTAGCGGTAAAAAAACAATATCAACGCAAAGGTGTCGGCAAGAAATTGATTTTAGGCATAAAAGATTATTGTTCTGAAATGGACTTTGAAGAAATCTTTGCACAAGCTGCAGATAGCGATGAGCCGGCAATTGAGTTTTATAAATCTACTGGTGCGCAATCGTCGAAGGTGACGCACTTCTTTTATCCGATGGGGTGATAGCTTAACAAACGAATATATTTACTATTTATACCTTTTTCGTATGAAACGTTTTCAATAAAAGCTTCGCAACGGCCTCTGAAGACGCAGGATTCTGACCAGTAATCAATAAACCATCTTCTATAACATGAGATTCCCAATCTTTGCCTTTGCTATAAATTGCTCCATTTTGCTTCAATTCATCTTCCAATGAAAACGGGACAATATTGTTTAATTTTGCAGTTTTTTCTTCTGTATTCGAAAAAGCGGTCAGGTTTTTACCCCTTACCAATGCTTCACCATTTTCTGCTTTCGCATGAATTAATGCTGCAGGTCCGTGGCATACAAAAGCGATTGGTTTACTTTCATTATAAAAGTCTTCAATCAGTTGTATGGAATTTTTATCTTTCACTAAATCCCACATCGGACCATGACCACCAGGATAAAAGACTGCATCATAATCCGATGCTTTCAATTCACTCAATTTTAACGTATGTGCTACTTTATCGAGTAGTACATTATCTTTATAAAAGCGTTCCGTTGAAGGGCTTTGTGCATCAGGAGCTTCACTCTTGGGATCTACAGGTGGCTGTCCACCCTTAGGTGACGCAATCGTTAGCTCTGCGCCGGCATCAGCCAATTCATAATAGGGCGTTGCAAATTCTTCTATCCAAAAACCAGTTTTTTCATCCGTATGCCCTAATGCACTATGTGAAGTTAATACGATCAATATTTTCATGTTTATACTATTTAAATGTTATTAATGATTTTCTTGTTTTTTCAATGCTGTGTTTTTTCAAACTTAAAATATGGAATCGTTGTAATCCCCTTATTTCGTTAAAGGCAGCTCAATTATATTTTTCATTTCATGATATTCTTCTTTGGTGATTTCTCCAGCAGCAAGTCTACGTTTTAACATATCCACCGAAGAATATTTCAACATTCTATAACCCATCATACTATATGGCGATGCGAAAATCCACAACATAAATAATAAACAAACCACCATAACATGTGCATTCCGGCAATATGATACCCATCGCAGAACATAATTTCTTCAATTTAGTTGTAGCTGAATTGCTACCCTGTAAGGTGGGTATATTAAAACATGTATTGTTGTAGAATTCGGAAGGATAGTTACATTAATCGCATATTAAAAAAATAATGCGCATGCTGGTTGTCTTTGATAAACCAAACCTCCAAGGTTTTGTGTTTAGTTTAAGTGCTAATTAAATTATTTCAGAAGTAATCGATACGAAACTTGGAGGTTTCACAAGGTAGTTGGCAAGAAGCAACAACGGCGACGGCTTAACAAACAAAACCTATAAAGTTTTACCTCCATCACCTGAGGTATATTTATATAAAAATGCTACTAATTAGAAAAACCTTATAGGTTTATCTAACCCGTTTGGTTCGCCGCGGCGAATTGTTTTTTGTTATTTGATTTTCCTCCCCCACGTCATTTCCTTTTTCCACTTCGGGCCTTCTAAAGCTTCAACATTAAAGCCAACCGTTCTCAATGCACGTTTAAAAACCGACTGTGCACAATACGTTGTTAGGATTCCGCCTTCAACTAAGCTATCAAACACTTTTTTAAAGTTCTCCTCCCTCCACACGTCTTCTTGGTGATTGGGTGCAAAGGCATCGAAGTAACATACGTTGAATGTATTTGGTGAAAATATTTTTTCTTCCAGCGTTGACTTGTATTTATAGATGTTGAAAAAATCTGACAAAACAACTTCTTCTTCCCAAGCGGCATCGTGCAAACGTTTGAATCGCTCGTTTGATTCTACTTCTTCTAATAAGGAAGGGTAATTTAATTGGGGAACAAATTCGGAGTTTATCGGAAAAGGTTCTAAGGTATGGTATTCTACTTTCAATTTTAATTCTTCTGATTTATTCCAAGTCAACAAGGCATTGAGACCTGTACCAAAGCCCACTTCAAGCACAACAATCTTTTCAAGTTCTTTAAAAACCAATAAGCCATTTTTAATATACACATGCAATGCTTCTTGCAAGGCACCGTTTCTTGAATGATAGGTTTCATTCAAGCTTGTGTTCAATAAGGTGTGTGAACCGTCTTTAGAAAATACGAGGGTGATATCGGTTGACATGGGGTTTATTTATTCTTCACCAAAATAATCATTATCTATTTTCTTAATCTGAAAAGTATTCACTGTTGATACCGCAAGATTAAAATCTATCATTAAATCTGTAAGTTGATCACCATCAATTAAAACAATCTTTGTATCATTTTTAGGATGATACTCTTTAGCTTCATGTGTAAATCTAGATGTAGTAATAAATACACCTTTTTTTGCACCTTGACCGGCTAATGCACCTATGAATTTTTGAATTTCAGGCCTACCTACTACGCCTTCCCATCTTTTAGCTTGAATATAAATCACATCCAAACCCAATCGATCTTCTTTAATAATACCATCGATTCCTTCATCACCAGAACGACCAATTGAACGACCAGCATCTTGAATGGAGCCTCCATAGCCCATTTTCACTAATAATTCGACAACTAAACTTTCAAAAAACGACGGACTACAACTTTTAATTTTCAGCAGCAATTCTTGTGAAAGATTTTTTCTAATTTTTAAATAGCTACTTTCTAATATTTCCTCTGGAGTTGATTCAGATTGAGACTCTTCAATATCAGAAACAACTTCATCCTTTAATCTTCCTGTTCTTTCTAAAAAAGCAGGTACCGTTTTTAACACTTTAAGGTTTATTTCTTTGGGATTGTCTAAAAGAAATTTCTTACCTGATTCTGTTATTTTAAAACTACTTCTCTTCGTATTTTCTAGCAAGCCTGCCATTTTAAAGTACGATTTTGCCCAAGCTACTCTATTAGGAAAGGTCTTCGCTACACCACTTGGTAAATATTGATTAAGTTCTTCATCAGTAAGCTGAAAAAACTTTGCTATTTTTTCATTTGTTTCCGAAGTAGTGTGCTCTAGTCCATCAGAAATAATAGTTAAAAATGGAAGCATTATTTTTTGAAAATCTGGAATCATTTGAATACTATTAAAAGTTGATAATTTCTTTAACAAACAAGTGGCTCTATCAAGTTGTTGGTGACTCGGCGTAATTATTCGTTCTCTATTTAAGATTTGAACTGGCCGAAACACCAACAACAGCGCCTTTTAAATATCTCCTTTACAAAGGAAACCGCTGTTCAATAAATTTTCTTTGTTGTATAAAAACGCCGATCCATCAGGGTTTGTTAATGTTCCGCCTGCAGCTTCTAATACTGCTTGTCCGGCTGCGGTGTCCCACTCCATTGTTGGGCCAGCGCGGTAGTATAAATCAGCTGTACCGTCTGCTACCAAACAGAATTTGATTGAACTTCCTGTTGTGATAAAATCCGTAACTTTATAATCAGCCAATAATTTTGCTTCGTCTTCTGAACTGTGCGAACGAGAACCTACCGCTGTACGGTCTGCCTCTGGAGCCTTGCGCACAGTAATTGGCGTTTCAATTCCCTGTTCGATTTTAAATGCTCCTTGTCCGACAACTCCTGCATACAAGGTATCTGTTACGGGAATATATACAACACCCATAACTGGACGATTATTTTCAATCAAGGCAATGTTTACAGTGAATTCGCCATTGCGTTTGATAAATTCTTTTGTGCCATCCAAGGGATCAACCAACCAGTAACGCTTCCAATCTTTGCGATCTGCATAGGGCGTTCCTTTTCCTTCTTCCGAAATCATAGGTATTTCTGGAAACTCGCCTTTCAATAAACTATAAATTACTTGATGGGCATTTTTATCGGCAACCGTCAACGGCGATTTATCATCTTTAATTTCAATCAATTCAGAAAAATCAGGTATTGCATACACTTCCATGATTGCTTTTCCAGCCACCATACTCGCAATTATTGCATTCTCAAGTAAATTATTCATCAAATTTTGTTTTATTTCGATTCTGCAATTTAGCAAAACTCCCTTAGAATCTTCTGAAAATATAAGCCACTTCCAAAGGCTTAATGGCAAGTTCTAACAATCACATAATTAGAGCAACAGAATATCCTATTGACATATCAACAATATCCTTTTTATTAGGCATTTAATTGTCCCAAGACTGTGTTTTTAAGGCAGAAAATCGTATTTTTGAAATCGGTTTCAAAATAAGCTTGTGAATCACATACATCCCATATTCGATAAAATCCTTCAGCGAGAGGATAAAGAAGCGCAGCTAAAACAACATTCCATTGTTATTTGGATGGTTGGTTTGTCTGGTTCTGGTAAAAGTACGCTTGCAAAAGCATTAGAAAAAGATTTATACGATCGCGGTTTTTTAACAACGTTATTAGACGGCGACAATCTTCGTACAGGCATCAATAATAACTTAGGGTTTACTGAAGCAGATCGTACGGAAAATATCCGTCGTGCTGCAGAGACATCTAAATTATTTGCTGCATGTGGCATCATAACCATTTGCTCATTGATTAGCCCAACAGAAGAAATTCGTTCCATGTCTAAAAACATCATTGGCGCAAACGATTATTTCGAATTGTTTATCAATACGCCCATTGAAGTATGTGAGCAGCGCGATGTAAAAGGCTTGTACAAAAAAGCACGTGCTGGCGAAATCAAAAACTTCACAGGCATCGATTCTCCGTTCGAACATCCTGTTGCACCTTCATTAGAAGTGCGCACCGACTTACATAGCCTTGAAGATTGTTTGCAACAAATCCTTACTGCTATCCTTCCAAAAATTACCTACTAATATCGTATTCCAATAGATTTATGAATTCATATTCCTTATCGCATTTAAAACAACTTGAATCTGAAGCGATCTTCATGATGCGCGAAGTTGCAGCTCAGTTCGAGCGCCCTGCACTTCTATTCTCAGGTGGTAAAGATTCAATTGTAATGGTTCGTCTTGCACAGAAAGCTTTCTTTCCTGCAAAAATCCCTTTCCCTCTTGTTCACGTTGATACAGGCCACAACTTTGTAGAGACAATTGAATTTAGAGATAAAATGGTGCGCGAAATTGGCGCAAATTTAATTGTACGTTACGTACAAGATTCAATCGACCAAGGTCGTGCTGTTGAAGAAAAAGGTCCAAACCCTAGCCGTAACGGCCTACAAACAATTACACTTTTAGATACAATCGAAGAATTCAAATTCGATGCATGTTTTGGTGGTGCGCGTCGTGATGAAGAAAAAGCACGTGCGAAAGAACGTTTCTTTTCTCACAGAGATGAATTCGGTCAGTGGGACCCTAAAAACCAACGTCCTGAACTGTGGAACTTATACAATGGTAAAAAACAACAAGGTGAAAACTTCCGTATTTTCCCATTGAGTAACTGGACTGAAATGGATGTTTGGCAATATATTTATTCTGAGAAATTAGAAATTCCAAGTATCTACTTCACACACAGAAGAGATATTATCAACCGTGGTGGTACCTTATTGTTCAGCTCTCCGTTCATTACATTAATGAAAGATGAAAAAGTTGAAAACATGCAAGTACGTTTCCGTACGGTAGGTGATATCACATGTACAGGTGCTGTTGAATCAGACGCGGCAACGTTGGAACAAGTAATTCAAGAAGTTGCTACTGCGCGTCAAACAGAGCGTGGCACTAGAGCAGATGACAAACGTTCGGAAGCTGCGATGGAAGATCGTAAAAAACAAGGATACTTTTAATATAAGCGTTTAACGCATTTAAGATACATTATGCATCAGACTACAGAACCCATCACAAACGAAAGTTATTTAAACATGGACTTGCTTCGCTTCACTACTGCCGGTAGTGTAGATGATGGCAAGAGTACATTGATCGGTCGTTTGTTATTTGACTCAAAGGCAATCTTTGAAGATCAGATGGAACAAATTGAAGAAATCAGTAATCGTAAAGGTAAAGGGTATGTTGACCTTTCTTTATTGACGGATGGTTTACGTGCAGAGCGCGAACAAGGCATCACGATTGATGTTGCGTACCGTTACTTCGCTACACCAAAACGTAAATTCATTGTTGCCGATACGCCTGGTCACGTACAATACACACGTAACATGGTTACGGGTGCATCTACTGCCAACTTAGCAATCATTTTGATTGATGCACGTCACGGTGTTATCGAGCAAACATGTCGCCACTCATTCATTGCATCTCTTTTACAAATTAAGCACGTTGTTGTTTGTGTAAACAAAATGGACTTGGTTGATTTTAGTGAAGAGAAATTCAATAAAATTCGTGAAGAGTATACAAACTTCGCATCTAAATTAAACATACCTGATATTCGTTTCATTCCAATCTCTGCATTGATGGGCGATAACGTGGTAGAACCTTCTACAAAAACGCCTTGGTACCAAGGCGGAACGTTGATGTACACATTAGAAACAGTGAACATTGCTTCTGATTTGAACATGATCGATTCTCGTTTCCCTGTACAATATGTTATTCGTCCTCAGTCAGACGAGTTCCATGATTTCAGAGGATTTGCTGGCAGAGTTGAAGGTGGTGTATTTAAACCGGGAGATGAAGTAATGCACTTACCTTCTGGCTTAACGACTAAAATCAAAACGGTAGAAACAATGGACGAGCAGCTTCAAGAAGCCTTCCCTCCTATGTCTATCACAATGACGCTAGAAGACAACATCGACATCAGCCGTGGTGACATGATTGTTAAACCAAACAACCAACCAGAAGTTGGACAAGACATTGAATTGATGATTTGTTGGTTGAACGAAAAGAAAATGAATCCGGGTGGTAAATATGTTATCAAACATACTACCAAGGATGCGCGTTGTGTAATTAAAGAAGTTCGTTATAAAATGAACATCAACACACTGCACAAAATTGAAGATGATAAAACAATTGGCTTGAACGATATCGGTCGCGTATTGATTCGTACAACGAGTCCATTGTTCTATGATAGCTATAACAAAAACCGTATCACAGGTAGTGTTATCTTGGTAGATGAATTTACCAACGAAACAGTAGGTGCGGGTATGATTTTATAAGTTGTACGCACATATATTTTAGGAAGCCCCAGTCGAAAGATTGGGGCTTTTTTGATTTTATACTTATATTGATAAGAAAAACAGCTTTTTAACATTTTTATATAATCGAGACAACCCTTTTTACTACATCCTTGTCTTGTATTATATAATCCAAACAAACTTTTAGTATGAAAAAAATCATTTTGTATTGCCTCGCGTCTTCATTAGGATTCTTATTTATCCTTTCATCGTGTACAAAACGACCTGCCGAGGATATCACCCCTACCCGTACGGACAATTCATTTAATAATTTCTTTGCAAGCCAGCGTAATGAACGCCAAGCATTTACTATAAATTCAAATGTAGATAACGTTATTACAGGAGCTAGTGGAACAAAAGTATATATTGGTGGAGGCACACTTCGAAACCTTACAGGAGGACAAATAACTGGAAATGTAACAATCACATTAAAAGAGGTATTCAAATTATCGGATATGATATTGAACAACGCACCAACTATGTCTAACGGAGAAATTTTAACTTCAGGTGGCGAGGTTTTTGTATCAGCTACTCAAAATGGACAAGAATTAACCTTAGAAAGTAACACAACCTTCTTTATATCCATACCAGCACCCAACGGCACAACAGATTCAATGAATGTCTTTATAGGAGAAGATTCATCTGGTGTTATTGCGTGGGAACCTGTTAACGCCGACACTGTAAATAGCAACACAACCATACCGATTGTTCGTTCTCAAGCCAGCTTAGATACTGCTGCATATTATAACAATGCAGATTGGGCAATTGTAAATCAAATCAATCAATATGTTGTTCGTTCAAATAAATTTGGTTGGATCAATTGCGATTATTTCTATTCTTTTCAGAATACATGTAGTTTAACAACTACGTGTGATACAATTTACAAAACACCTTACACAAAAGTTTATTTTGCCATTCCTGCTACAAATTCAACAGGATATCTTTATGTAAACGCACAATCGAATTTCTACATACCTGAAATTCCTGATGCTACGGCGTTAAAAATCGTTGCTATCAACTATAGCAATGGAAAATATCATGTTTGCATCACAGATCACATTGTAAATTGCAATTCAAACAGTAATAATATTGTGCATCTTAATTTTATTGAAATGGAAGAATCACAACTTGAAACGTACATTTCTCAAATAAATATATAATACAAAATATCATAGTAAGGTATTCAATTGAATATCTTACTATGATTTATACATGAATAAAGAAAAGGACTTAATCGAAGGTTGTAAAAAAGGAGATCGCCAATCCTTTGAATCCCTGTACAAAAAGTACGCAGGGAAGCTACTTTCTATTGCCATGCGTTATTCGTTTACCACATTTGAAGCAGAAGATATTCTTCAAGATGCATTCATAAAAATATTCAAATCCATTCACAGCTATGAATACAAAGGTTCGTTTGAAGGTTGGTTGAAAAGAATTGTTGTAACAACGGCCATCAATCAGTATCAAAAAGGAAAACAATCTCAAGTGCAATCCGACCCGTTTTTAGTTGAAGAAGAAATTGAAATGGGTGCAGATATCATTTCAAAAATTTCTGCAGATGAATTACTTGCGGTAATACAAACAATCCCTCCTGGCTACCGTATGATATTTAACTTATACGTTATTGAGGGATACACACATAAAGAAATAGCCGACCTGTTATCCATAACTGAAGGCACATCAAAATCACAACTTGCAAAAGGAAAGGCTTTATTGAAAAATAAACTTATTCAGAAAGGAATAGTAGTCGTATGAAAAATAAACTAGATGAATTTGAACGCTCCATTCAAGAAAAACTAGACCAACATGAAGTCTATGTTCCGTCTACGATATGGAATTCAATTAAAGCAAATCTTCCGGATGAAAAAAAACCAAGTGTTGCACCTTTCATCTTTGGTAGAAATGTAAAATCATTTTCCATCATTGGCCTATTCATGGCAGTGGGTATTGGGGCGAGTATGTTTTTCTATTCACAAAACAATCTTACAAATAGCACTCAAGAAACCAAAGCTGAAATTACACGAGACGAAAATAACGAAGTGTATACTTCTGAAAAAATAAATACCGACGATAATATTCAGTATTCAAAAAAATCAAATACAGACAAGGCATCTAATTCAAAAAATACATCTGAGATATTTCCACTGCCCAATAATAATATCTTTACTAATTATACAACTTCACTAAACAAGTCAGCGCAAGAAAATACGCGCGAGTTACACGACAACAACAATCCGAACAATACATACCATGTAACTAAAACGTCTACTACTGGGGCGGAGAAAAAAACACGCCCGAAGCAGAATACAAGTGGCGCAACGAATAGAAGTTTGCAAAACACAAACAACAACACATCGAATACCACCCAAAACTCTTCGAATAAAAACAAGAATAATTTCGATGTACCTGCTTCAACGCAGAGCAATCTGCTTTCCAAAAACACAGGTACAACAAAATCAAACTATTCGAATAGATTAAACGAAAATCATTTAAACAACGCAACAACACCGAATACAAGTGCAAGTGCAACGAAACGTACCAATAGCACGAATGGATTGGACGTCAATACAAGCACAAGCAATCAAACTCAAGGTTTGAATTCAAATAACACATCGACTGAACAGTCAACAACAAACAGTACTTCTTCATCGGAAAAAAATCTGCAACAGCAAACGACGGATTCAATAAGATTTTCCAATACAAGCGATGCATTAATTGCTTCAAACACGAGTAGTGAACAGTTTGAAAAATCGAACACAAACAACACGTCGAATTCAAACCAGTTAGAAGAAACGCAATCAAATAGCTACAACACTACGAATACTCAACACACAAGTTCAACAACATCAAACAGCTTATCGAATAAGAACAACGATGGACTGGACCCATTGGTGAACACAGCAAATACAACATCCATTTTAGCTTCTACAGCTGCAACAACTAACAACCAAGATCGGCGCGTCGCTCGCGCCGTATGCGGCGCAGTGGCTGGCGACCACCTACGGCCTGCACTACGTGGGCTACTACCTGTCG
>JAYTLG010000148.1:0-3907 GCA_043729555.1 Cytophaga sp. | reverse complement strand
TAATTGGTGCTTCAACAGGCTTCGGCTTGGCTTCTAGAATTACAAGTGCATTTGGTTCAAATGCTGCTACAGTAGGTGTATTTTTTGAAAAGCCCGCACAAGAAGGAAAGCCCGGTTCGCCAGGTTGGTACAATACAATTGCATTTCAAGCGCAAGCAAAAAAAGCTGGCATCTATGCAAAAAGTATTAATGGTGATGCATTCTCTGCCGAAATCAAACAAAAAACAATTGACTTAATAAAATCTGATTTAGGTCAGGTTGATTTGGTAATTTATAGTCTTGCATCTCCGGTTCGTACAAATCCAGTAACAGGTGTTACTCATCGTTCGGTATTAAAACCAATTGGTGGTTCATTTAGTAATAAGACGGTAGATTTTCATACAGGAAATGTATCTACCGTTTCTATCGAGCCAGCAGTTGAAGAGGATATTGCCAATACGGTTGCTGTAATGGGCGGTGAAGATTGGACAATGTGGTTGGATCAAATGTTAAAAGCAGGCGTACTTGCTGAAGGTGCTACTACGGTTGCGTATTCGTATATCGGGCCTGCGTTGACAGAGGCTGTATACAGAAAAGGTACAATAGGTAGAGCAAAAGATCATTTGGAAGCAACCGCATTTACAATTACGGATGCTTTGAAATCTATAAAAGGAAAAGCATTTGTGTCTGTAAACAAAGCCTTAGTTACACAGGCAAGTTCGGCAATTCCTGTTATCCCTTTGTATATTTCTTTATTATATAAAATAATGAAAGCAAAAGGCATTCACGAAGGTTGTATTGAGCAAATTCAACGTTTGTATGCAGATCGTTTGTATACAGGTGGCGATGTTCCTGTGGATGAAAAAGGAAGAATCCGTATTGACGATTGGGAAATGAGACCAGATGTACAAGCCGAGGTTGCTGCATTGTGGGACGAAGCTACAACGGAAACACTTAGCAGTATTGGCGATTTAAAAGGATATAAATCAGACTTCTCAAACCTTTTTGGCTTTGATGTAAATGGAATTGATTATAAAGCGGATGTAAATGAAAATCTTGAAATGGAAGGCTTGGTTTAATTTGAATTTGTAAATCATAAAATGAAAAAGGGTTGTAGCAATACAATTCTTTTTCATTTTATGATTGTTGAAAGAAGAATCTTGAAGCAATATATTTAGATGTAATTCGTAGTAAAAGTCATTGATTGACAAATTAAATCGCAATTTTATGCATATTTAATCCTTTAAGCATAGTAAATTTGAGAAGAATAGAAATTGCGTGAAATGAGAAATTCGTTAGATAAATTAAAATATGTATTGGTATGTGTTGGAATAGCATTTGTTATGTTGTCGTATTATGCATATCAAATATTTTTCACTGTCAATTTTGGCAATCAAGATGACGACAAGGCCTTTGTACTTTACATTCGAAAAGGAGCGACCTTTCAAGATGTTATTGATACATTGGATAAGCATAATGTTTACGATGATAAAACTTCCTTCGCTTTTATAGCTAAATTGCTTGGCTATCAAGAACAGGTGAAATCCGGACGCTACATCATTCCTATTAAAACTACAAACTTGCAGGTTGTACGCAAGTTGCGTAGCGGTGCACAAGACCCTATTAAAATTACGTTTAACAGTATTCGTTTAAAATCTGAATTTGCAGACCGAGTAGGAGGGAAATTTTCTTTTGGGAAAGACACACTTGCAGCATTATTGTCAAATGAATTTTATTGTAAAAAATATGGATTTGATACAACTACGATTCTTGCCATGTTTTTGCCCAATACATACGAATTTTATTGGTCATTATCTGTAGAAGCTTTTATGGGACGCATGCAAGACGAATACAAGTTGTTTTGGACACAAGCACGTAAAGATCTTGCAAAAAAAGCAGGTTTGACACCCGTACAAGTGTCAATTTTAGCATCTATTGTTGAGGCAGAAACGAATATGAATACAGAGAAACCAACCGTTGCAGGTGTGTATATTAACCGCTTAAACATCAACATGCCCTTACAAGCTGACCCAACAGTAAAGTTTGCAATAGGCGACTTCAGCATCAAAAGAATTAATCACGACCTTATTGAAAAGGCAGGCGATTCGCCCTATAATACCTATCGTGTAATTGGTTTACCGCCTGGTCCGATAAACATGCCATCGATTACTACCATTGATAAAGTGTTGAATTATGAATCACATGATTATTTGTTTTTTGTTGCCGATCCGGCACGACCAGGTTATCACATTTTCAATGCTGATTATCGCTCACATGTCAATAAGGCAAATGCCTATCGCAAAACGTTAAACATCCGCAATATTCATTAAGGTATGATCGAGCATAACGTGCAAGTTCGAGTTCGATATTCTGAAACAGATCAGATGTCGTATGTGTATTATGGTAACTATGCTAGTTATTTTGAAGTGGCACGTGTCGAAGCATTTAGAAAGATTGGATTTTCATATAAAGAAATGGAAGAAGCAGGTATTATGATGCCTGTACTTGAGTATAAATCGAAATATATTCGACCTGCGAAATACGATGATTTGCTTTCAATAAAAGTACTTGTTAAGTCAATGCCAGGTGTGCGTATTTTATTTGAATATGAAGTATATAATGAAGCAAATGTATTGTTGACAATTGCAGAAACCACCTTAGTGTTTATTAATACGGTTACGGGGAAGCCTACATTACCTCCACCAATATTCATGTCATTTTTTGAAAAACATTTTAATTGATGATACAGAAAATTAAAGCAAAGGTGTTAAGTCATCCTTCCCTAGTATATGGTTCCGACAAGCTCTCAAAAATCAAAGTAGGTAGTCGTAAAATATCATTAGTATTATTCATTAACATTCTTTTAAAAAAATTAAATAACGATGACATTAATGTACGGGCCAAAAGTATTACATATGATTTCTTTTTATCTATTTTTCCAGGGATTATTTTCCTGTTCACATTAATACCCTATATACCAATAGAACATTTGGATCAACAAATATTGCAGTCCTTAGAAGATTTTCTTCCAATGAGTATTTTTGAATCCGTAGAAGTTACGTTAACGGATATTATACAAAGGCCTCGTGGGGGCTTGTTGTCTTTTGGTTTTTTGTTTGCATTTTATGCAGCAAACAATGGAATATTATCGCTAATCAATACATTTAATCACTGTTTTAAAACTACCGATGCAAGGGGTTTTTTTGCTAGACTATTTGTTAGCTCGAGTATTTTATTCCTTTTGTTTTTAGTTATTGTAGGAGGGGTTGTTGTCGCGTGGTTTTTAAAATTGGTGTATACAAATATAGAACTAGGATTTAATGTGTCGAGTTTTCAATTGTATTTCTTGTCATTCCTGCGATTGTTTGTGATGTTTTTCTTAATCATTATGAGTATTTCGGTTATCTATTATATAGCACCTTCAGTACACAAACGTTGGCGTTTTTTTTCGATTGGGTCGGTTACAGCATCTATTTTATGTTTTTTGTTCACCTTAGGTTTTGGTTTTTATATCGAACATTTTAATTCGTACAATAAACTGTATGGTTCTATTGGAGCATTAATAGGATTTTTATTGTTGATTTTTGTGAATACATTAATGTTGTTGGTTGGTTTTCAGATTAATGCTTCCTTAGAATTGGCTCATACAAAAGATAGCAAGTAGGACAGAATGAAGATGAGGGCTTATTAGGCAGGTTATTTTTCGTAATATTCAATATTGTATATCTTATTTAAAATATTGAATATTAAGGCGAGAAGTTTAATATTATCAACAAATAGTATAATTATTTTTCGAATTGGGTTACTTTTCACTACTTTAGTATATTAGTAGTATGCTAATACTCCTAATTAATACAAAATAAATACAAACTCAGATAGATATGATTAAGAAATTTAATCTAAAACTTGTTGTTTTTCTGATTGCCTG